>CACXDV010000155.1 GCA_902766585.1 uncultured Ruminococcus sp. | reverse complement strand
GAATAGTCATCAGGCAGATCATTCAGATATGAGGTCACGGTAGGCTTGGTGAAGACATCACTGTCATACAAATCAAGATAGGCGCTGTCCCATGCCTGTTCAAAGTAATTCTGTCCGGTAAAGCCCTTGAGGTAAAGCCTGTCATTAAGAGGATAAACACTGTTTATCTTGAATATCTCCCTGCCTGTCTGATGAAGGTTTCCTCTGTTTACCTGACCGTCAATGATATCGCTGCTTGTCATTTCGGAAAGCGTCTTTGATAGTTCCTGTACGGCAGCATCAGCCATATAGACCTGAGAATAAAGCTCATCCTCAAATGTATCCGTGAAAACAAATGAGGGCAGGAAGCAGATTATTATAAATACCGCCGCAATAATACTGCAAAGAGCTGAAATATGTGCGCGGCTTTCCATGATAAGCCTTTTCCGGCGGGGTGCCTGAGCCATATTCAGCACGAGAAAGCCGAACTGGAAAATGATTATCAGCACTGTTGAAAGTACTGAAAGCTGTATTCCTGCCGATGAGCCGAATATAATTACCGCAGCGCACAGCAGAAACATTATGGAATGGTTCCTTGAAACAAATTCCATAGTAAAGACCAGAAGCAGCAGTACCGCTGCAATTATTATGGAGGAGGACAGGGGTATAGACGCTTTTTCCTGATTTGCTCCTGAAATGGTGTCAAGGATATTCCGGTAGTTCAGCAGAGAATACGTTACCGCCGCAATGCAGCCGGCAATTATTATAGGTGAAAAAAGCTTTGTGCGGTAAATGTATATATACCACAGAAATATGCTTGCGCCGGAGGCAGCAGCGGCTGTAAGGAAGAAAAAGAAGGATGAAAGCATCAGCAGTTCATTTGCCGCCATAATAAGCCCGTTAAGACCGCAAAGGTAAAGCAGAAGCAGCAGAGGCGAGCTGTCGGGCTTTTTCATTTCCGCTTCTTTCTTTCTTTTTTCGGCGCGGGTTATATGCTTTTTTTCAGTGCGTATTTTTATTTTTCTGATAATACTCACCTCCTGAGGTCAAAAACATTTGCAGCAAGCTCATTGTTGATATTATCCTTATTGAAGCTGTAGACGGGTTCTCCGAGGAAAAACCATTCAAGCTTTGAATTTATCAGCATACCCTTTGTCATAAGCTCCCCAGCGGCAGCGGTAAATTCTTCGGGAGTGCATCGGATATCAGATTTGTAAAGTTCAGGTATTGCCTCTGTAAGCTCCTTGCGGCTGCCGATCTCCTTCATGCGGAGCTTGGCGGTTTTTCTGTCGTACCAGTGAAGGCGTACAATGACATCACAGCCGAAAAGAGTATTTGCAACTGCAAACAAAAGCTCATACATCGCATCGGCAAGGTCAGGGGGCATAGGCGAGCCGGAGCTGTCGCATACCAGGTCAAAGATATAGTCATTTTCACGGCAGTATTCCTTTATCCATAGCTTTTGTGTCCTTGCGCTGTAGTTTCTGTGTATGTGGCGGGTAAGATCACCCTCGCGGTATTCTCTTACAAGGCGGATTTCGCTGTAATCGTCTCCCGAACGGTCTGAGGAGGTATCCTCTACAGCGTTGGCGGTATAGGCGCCGAAGGGCGGCATTATCATGCGAAGCTCCTTGAATTCGGGAAGTATGAAAAGCTGGGCAGGCTCTTTTTTTATTCTTTTTGTTGAGAAAAAGAGGGAGAAGTAATCATATATCCTCAGCTTCGTTATATTGGCGTTGATAAGACCGCAGTAAGGCGCGTTAAAATAAAGCAGCGCTTCTGTTGAGGTATTTGCCTCGGCTGCCGCATCGAGACGCTTTTTTGTTTTTCTTTTGTCGGCGGCATACTGCATTGTTACGGTGAGGGCAACGCGGTTTACAGGCAGACGGGAACGGTTCTCGACCGAAAGCTTCAGCGGAGAATCCGCATTTTTATACAGAATGTCATTCTGGGCAGGTATGCTTGCATCTGTGCGGAATCGCATGAATACTGAGTAAATAAACGATATCACCGTAATAATGACAGCGCAGATGATAACTGCCATGACAGGCTTTTGCTGGTTCATTCCCGCAAAATACCATGCGGCGGCTAAAAGTATGAGAGCAAAAAGATGTTTCATTATTTTGTACCCATATAAGGCAGAGCCACTGTCTGAATAATACTTTTGATTATGTCATTTTTCGCAATACTGCCAAGCTTTGCGGAGGAGTTTGCTATTATCCTGTGCGACAGGACATAGGGGAGCTGTGTCTGTACATCGCTCGGCACAACAAATTTCCTTCCCCTGAGCCATGCATAAGCCTTTGACATCTTTACAAGGGCAATAGTTGCGCGGGGACTTGCGCCTCGTTCAATATAAGGATGGTTTCTTGTTGCTGTAATAAGGTTAACCAGATAGGTGTATACCTCGTCCTTAATGAAAATGCTGTGTATATCGTTCTGCATTTCAAGGAAGGTCTCGGTAGTGAGTACGGGGCGCACCTGAGCTGTACGGGCTGAGGAACCTGTTGAACGTGCTATTTCAAGCTCGCTGTTGAAGTCGGGATAGCCAAGTGAAAGGTTTATCATAAAGCGGTCTATCTGGGCTTCGGGAAGGAATTGCGTACCGTTTGTGCCGGAGGGGTTCTGCGTGGCGATTACAAGGAACGGGGACGGTACATGGCGCGTTTCGCCCTCAACGGATACCTTTCTTTCTTCCATTACTTCAAGAAGAGCGGACTGTGTTTTCGGAGAGGTACGGTTTATCTCGTCAGCTAACAGAAGGTTGCAGAAAACGCTTCCGGGCTGATAGATGAATTTATCATGCTCACGGCTGTAAACTGAAAAGCCTGTGAGGTCTGAGGGCATTACATCGGGGGTGAACTGCACACGCTTACATTCCATTCCCAACGCGGTAGAGAAGGCGACAGCAAGCGTGGTTTTTCCTACGCCCGGTATATCCTCAAGCAGAACATGACCGTTTGCAAGAAAGGCGGTCATTATTTCAAATATTTCATTTTGCTTGCCCAGAACGGCTTTGTTGACTTCGCTCAGGGCTTCATGCGCTTTTTCAAGATGCTCCAGCATTTAGTTGACCTCCCGTTATCAGACGGTGATATCCGCCGTTTCAAATTTTATTACTTTTGCAAGGTCTGAAAGCTTTAGCTCGATCTGCAGACCTATTCTTCCGCCACTGCAATATATGTAAGGCTGGTCGTTTGCAGTGGAATCTATTACGGTCCTGAAAAATTTTTTCATGCCGATAGGCGAGCAGCCGCCGTGGATATAGCCTGTAAGCCCTAAAAGCTCCTTTGACTTGAGCATTGATATTGATTTTTCTCCTACAGCGGCAGCGGCTTTTTTAAGATCAAGCTCCTCGGCCGCAGGTATCATAAAGACATAATGCTCAGATGATTTTCCGGTTGTTACAAGTGTTTTGAATACGCGGGCAGGCTCCTCATTAAGCACAGCGGCGACCTCTGTGCCGGAGATCGCGCCCGTATCAGTATAGATATGTTCTTTATAGGGTATTTTCATGCTGTCCAGCTTTCGCAGGGCATTGGTTTTAGTTTCTTTAGCCATAGGTGTTCTCCTGTCTGAAAATCTTAACATATTAATTATACAACAGATGGTGTGAAAATGGTAGATACAATTTAAAGAATTTAAAAGAAAAATAATTTAAAAATGGATAAAAATGGTATTACTCGCAGTATAATAATATATCATTATACAAATGAGATAACAGTAAACATAAAGATAATGGATATATTTTACT
>CACXDV010000154.1 GCA_902766585.1 uncultured Ruminococcus sp. | reverse complement strand
GTTACGGCATTTTTTTCAAACCCGCAAAGTTCTATATTCTTCTTGATCACTCTCATGGAGCTTTTGCTGCTATCAAGGAAATATGCCTTTGAAGCGCCCCTGCTGAGAGCCTCTATACCCATTTGTCCCGTACCCGCAAAGGCATCCAGAAATACTCCGCCCTCAATATAGAACTGTATTATACTGAAAACAGATTCCTTGACCGAATCAGTTGTCGGACGCACATCATCACCGGATGGTGTTTCCAGTCTTCTTCCTCTTGCCGAGCCTGTAATAACTCTCATAAATTACATCCTTCCGGGACACATGAATTATAACTACAATATAATTATGGTAAATATCAACTAAAAAGTCAATAGCTTTTTTGCATATCTTTTTAAAAAAATATCTTTATTCTTTGTCATTGTCACATTCCGGCTCATCATTTTTATGATAAAAGCCGTAAACAGCCTCCGCGGCAGGCAATGTCATACCCTTTACCGTCATAAGCTCCTCTATATCCGCCTGTTTTATTCTTGCAACAGTCTTAAATCTTTGCAGAAGAGCCTTTGCACGAGCCGGACCTATTCCGTCTATCTCCACAAGTCCCGGAGCAAATGCCCTTTTGCTGTGCTTCTGACGGTGGTAGCCTATCGCAAAGCGGTGAACCTCATCCTGAATACCGGAAACAAGGGTAAATGCCTTACGCTTGGAGCTTATTGCAAGCTCTCTTCCCTCATCCGTTATTGCTCTTGTGCGGTGGTGGTTATCCTTGACCATACCGAAAAGAGGTATCTGAAGTCCGAACTGTTCAAGAACCGGTCTTACTGCCGAAACCTGCCCCTTACCGCCGTCAAGAAGTATCAGGTCGGGCAATTCGCCGAAGCCCTCTCCGCTGTCCTTTTCTTTAAGATATTCATTGAACCGCCTTGTAAGCACTTCAGCCATTGATGCATAGTCATCCTGACCTGTAAAGCCCTTTATGGAAAATTTTCTGTAATCCTTTTTTGAAGGTCTGCCGTCCTTATACACTATCATTCCCGCGACATTATCACTGCCGGCGGTATGAGAAATATCATAGGATTCTATGCGGTGCGGTATCTTTTCAAGTCCGAGAAGCTTTGCCAGCTCATCAAGCGCTGTAAGCTCATGTCCGACATGACCGTGACTCTGGGCGAGCCTCTCAGCGGCGTTTTCACGGCTCATTTCTATTATCCTCATATTATCGCCCTTCTGAGGATGTACGAGCCTTACCTTTTTTCCTCTTTTTTCACTGAGCCAGACTGCAAGAAGCTCCTCATCCTCAGCCTCTCCGTCAAGCGAAATGACCGGAGGGATATTATCCCTGGCCGAATAATACTGCTGGATGAATTCCGTTCTCATAGAGCTGAGTCCGGCATTGTCACCTGCGTCACGGATAAGGAAATCCTCCTTGTCATAAAGCCTGCCGTCCTTGAATCTGATAACAGCAAAGCAGGCATCGCCTCCCTCAACAATAACGGAAATTGCATCCTGCTCCCTGATATTCATTTCCACGACATTCTGTTTTTCCTTCATCCTCTTTACAGCCGCGATACGGTCCCTCAGCCTTGCGGCAAGCTCAAATTCAAGATTTTCGGCAGCCTCATTCATTTTTTTCGTCATAAGGCGTATGCTTTCGCTGTCGCCCGCACGAAGAAATGTTATCGCCGAATCTACGCTTTCATTATAATCCTTAAGTGATACCTTTCCGGCGCATGGGGCGCTGCACTGCTTTATATGATAGTTAAGACAAGGTCTGCCCTTTCCGATATCACGGGGGAACACCCTTCCGCAGTCCGGAAGCCTGAATATCCTGAGCGCCTCCTCAACTGCATTTCTTGCATACCATGCGCTCATAAACGGTCCGAGATATTCCGCGCCGTCATCCTTCTGCTGCATCTCAAAGCTTATCCTTCTCCATTCATCATTGGATATGCGGATATAGCTGTAGCCCTTGTCATCCTTGAGCAGAATATTATATCTCGGCTTATGCTGCTTTATCAGACTGCATTCGAGCACAAGCGCCTCAAATTCGCTCTGGCAGATAATATAATCAAAATTATCCGCTGCTGCCACCATGCGCCTGACCTTTTCGGGATGATTCTTGTCCGATCCGAAATACTGGCTCACACGGTTTTTCAGCGCTTTAGCCTTGCCGATATAAATTATTTTATTTTCGGAGTTTTTCATTATATACACTCCCGGCAAAAGCGGGAGCTTCATAGCCTTTTCCCTGAGCTCCTTTATATCCGTAAAACCACCTTATTTCATGCGCAGTAATAATTATCAGTTTAACAGGGCTTGAGAAGAATAAGGGTGTATTATGCTGCCATAATACACCCTTGTCTTTTTTGAAACAGTCTTATTCTGAAAAACCTGACTGAACGAGCTTTACAAGGCTCTCAACAGCAGCTTCCTCATCTGCACCGTCTGCCATAACCTTAATGGTTGTACCGCCTACGATACCGAGTGAAAGAACGCCGAGAAGGCTCTTTGCATTTACTCTTCTTTCTTCCTTCTCAACCCAAATTGATGACTTGAACTCATTTGCCTTCTGAATAAAAAAAGTTGCGGGACGAGCGTGGAGACCTACCTGGTTCTGAACCATTACTTCCTTGACATACATAACTGAATCCTCCTTAAAAAGTCTAATATAATCTGACTTTCCGACAAAGCATATCGTAAGCTACGCTGTTGTTCATAAGGTTATTATAGCACAATTTTTAATGCGGTCAACACTTTTGAAGGCATCATAAAAAAGTTTTGAGATTTAAACGATTTCAAAAGCCAAAAACAAGTTTTACTTTGTGCAATATGTCAAAAAAATTACACTTTCTTGCCATTTTGGATATTTTAGATTTGTGAGAAAACTTCATTTTGCATGAGCATTCATTGTTTTTGCATATTTATTCATCGTCCAAAAGCTAACTCATGGTTATCATGGCGAATTTTTTCGAAATTTTTGTAGACATACACTTCTGAAAAACATAATTATTGTTGATTATTATTAAATCATCCATATTTCCAGCTTTTTCCTTAATGAATATAATGAATAAAAGGCTGTGTTTAGTTCGGCTTTCGTACATCTTTCAACTGAAATATGACGGTTTTTTCGTTGATTGTTCCAATTGAGTTTAAAACTAATAGTCAAATTGTACTGTAAGAGATATTTTTAAAAACATTCATAATTTTTTTACATTTGACAACTTTTAGCACAATAATAACATTACAGCAGATTTCTGTCATTTTTTGGCATCGTTATTATTTTCTGCATTTTGCACCATAGATGACAGGAATTTCTTATCCTTTTCACTAAGTTCTGCACCTGCAAGAAGGTCGGGACGCTTTTGGAAGGTCTCCTCAAGCGAACGCTCTCTGCGCCATGCCTCTATATTGGCATGATGTCCGCTGAGAAGCACCTCCGGCACCTCTCTGCCCCTCCAAACAGACGGCTTTGTATACTGAGGATATTCAAGCAGACCGCTGTAGTGGCTTTCCTCAGAAAAGCAAAGCTCATCCGACAGAACTCCGGGTACAAGTCTTGAAACCGCATCAGCAAGCACTAAAGCGGGAAGCTCTCCGCCGGTAAGAACATAATCTCCTATAGATATTTCTTCATCCACATATTCATCTATCAGTCTCTGGTCAACGCCCTCGTAATGACCGCATAATAATGTTATATTCGGAAGCTCAGAAAGGCTGATAAGCTTTTTCTGTGTAAGTACAGCTCCCTTTGGCGACATATAAATAAAATGAGGTCTTGCGGAAATGCTTCTGCAAATATCCTCAAAGCAGAGCGCAATAGGCTCCGCCTTCATCAGCATACCCATACCTCCGCCGTAGGTGCTGTCATCAACTCTCTTATGCTTGTCGAAGGCATAATCCCTCAGCTGATGACATACCACCTCAATAACTCCCTTTTCCCTTGCTCTCCCTATGACGCTCTCGCTCATTACTGCCTCGCACATCTCAGGAAACAGGGTGATGATATCAATTCTCATCCTCAAACAACCCGCCTATTATTTTTGTATTTATATAAAGCTTACCCTCATCGGTATCTATTTTATCCACGACCTCCGGTATCTTCGGGATAAGATAGTTTTTGCCGTCCGCGGTTATCTGATATACGTCATTTGCTCCCGTTTTAAACACATCAGTGACCTCACCGTATATTCTGCCGTCATCGGTATCGACAGCCGTAAGACCTATTATATCCTGAACAAAATAAACTCCCTCAGGCAAATGTGCATCATCCCTGTCGATATATACGACAGTACCCCTTAGCTCTGCGGCGGCTTCAGGGGTATCCACACCCGCAAGCTTTGCTATAACGACATTTTTATGAGGTCTTGCCCTGCGTATTTTTATTTCATTTGCATTTTTATCATAAAGTCTTTTGAATCCGCTCAGAAATTCCGGACCGTCGCACCACGGATCAATACGCACCTCGCCCTGAAGTCCGTGTACTCCCACTATCTTACCCGCTTCAAGATATTTCTTTTTCATTGTTTCCTCCCAATAAATAATACGTTCAAATATTCAAAAAGGAGAACCGATCAACGATTCTCCTTTTCAAAAACTTTTTAGTTTGATACACGCACAAAAAGCTGATGTGCGACATAAAATCAATTACAGCCGGGCTGATATCTTATTCGATCTCAACCTGGATCTTTTCATCGTTTCTTGCTGCTGCAGCTCTCATAACAGTACGGATAGCCTTGGCTATTCTGCCCTGTCTGCCGATAACTCTGCCCATATCCTCGTCTGCAACGTGAAGGTGATATACAACGACACCGTCATCATTTTTTTCATCTGCCGCAACAGTGATCTCCTCGGGCTTTTCAACAAGTCCCGAAACAATGGAAATAAGTAATTCTTTCATGATTTCCTCCGCAGGTATAAATATTACTCGATAATGCCATTCTTCTTAAGAAGAACCTTAACTGTGTCTGTGGGCTGTGCGCCGTTAGCGATCCACTTTTTAGCCTTCTCAGCGTCAACCTTAAACTCAGCAGGATCGACCATAGGATTATATGTGCCGATCTCCTCGATGAATCTGCCGTCACGCGGATATCTTGAATCTGCCACCACTACACGGTAAAAGGGTGTTTTCTTTGCGCCCATACGGCGAAGTCTGATCTTTACTGCCATTTTTCTTTACCTCCAAATTTTTTAACGGTTATACCGCTTATATATATTTTCACCAACCCTTGTTGGGGAAAAACTTAATTATTTCTTCGGGAACTTACCCATACCGGGCATTCCTCCGAATGGGGCGCCGCCGAGTCCGGGAAGTCTTTTTCTCTTTCCGTCCTTGCCCCTTGCGTTCATGGATTTCATAAACTTGCGCATCTGCTCGAACTGCTTCATAAGGCGGTTCACATCCTCGACCTTAACGCCGCTGCCGGCTGCGATACGCTTTTTTCTTGACGGATTGATAATTGACGGATCCTCTCTTTCCTTTTTGGTCATTGAGGATATCATTGCCGCGATCCTATCCAGAGCCTTATCGTCAAAATCCATATCCTTTATCTGATCGTTCACTCCGGGAAGCTTTGAAAGTATGTTTTTCACGCTGCCCATGCGCTTGATCTGAGCTAACTGATCATAAAGGTCATTCATGTCAAACTTATTCTGCTGGAACTTCTTTGCCATTTCCTGAGCCTTTTCCTGATCGAGACGGTTCTCAGCATCCTCGATAAGAGTGAGCACATCGCCCATTCCGAGGATTCTCGAAGCCATTCTGTCAGGGTGGAAGACCTCAAGATCGTCCAGCTTTTCACCGATACCGGCGAATTTGATCGGCTTGCCTGTTACCGCCTTGACGGAAAGCGCCGCACCGCCTCTGGTATCGCCATCAAGCTTTGTAAGGATAACTCCCGTGATATCAAGAAGCTCATCAAAGGATTTAGCAACATTAACGGCATCCTGACCTGTCATTGAATCGACAACAAGGAGTATTTCCTCGGGAACGACCTCAGCCTTGATTTCCTTAAGCTCATTCATCAGCTTTTCATCTATATGCAAACGGCCTGCGGTATCGAGAATAACGATATCATGTCCGTAGTCCTTAGCATAAGCGATAGATTTTTTAGCGATCTCCACAGGATCGCCCTGTCCCATTTCAAAAACAGGTGCGCCAGCCTGTGCGCCTACGACCTTAAGCTGCTCAATAGCTGCGGGACGGTATACGTCACAGCCGACGAGAAGAGGTCTGCGTCCCTGTTTTCTGAACATTTTCGCAAGCTTTGCGCTGTGGGTGGTTTTACCTGAACCCTGAAGACCGCACATCATTATGATCGTGGGGGGCTTTGAAGCAAAGGTGATCCTCGTCTCCTCAGAACCCATAAGCGAGGTAAGCTCCTCATTAACGATCTTTATTACCATCTGACCGGGCGTAAGGCTTTCCATAACATCTGCGCCTACAGCCCTTTCGGTAACCTTTGCGGTAAAGCTTTTAGCCACCTTATAGTTTACATCCGCCTCAAGAAGCGCCATACGGACTTCTTTCATTGCGGTCTTTACATCATCCTCGGTAAGCTTTCCCTTGCTGCGGAGCTTTTTAAATGCTGCGCTCAGCTTTTCCGAAAGTCCTTCAAATGCCACTCTGCCTCACTCCTTATTCATTAAGCTTATCCAAAGCATCCAGCTCGCTGAGTATCACCTTAATGCTTTCGTTGATATCCTTTGAGCGGTAGAATTTTATATTCTTCTGATCTATTATATCGACCTGAGTCCTTATTGAATCAAGGCTTGTCTTTATGCGGGAGAATTTTTCGGCAAGACCGAGCTTTTCCTCCATTTCAAAGAGAATAGCCTCAGCGCGCTTGATATTATCTCTTACTCCCTGACGGGATATACCGAAATCAGCTCCGATCTCACCAAGGGACAGATCGTCATTATAATATAGCTCCAAAGCCTCTCTCTGTTTTTCGGTAAGAAGTTCTCCGTAAAAATCGAGCAGCAGAGTTATACGCATATCCTTTGCCATATTCCCGCCTCCCCTGAATAAAAACTCAGAAAATCGTTTCTCACATACAGTGTGTAAAGTTTCATCCTTTACACCACTTTGCTCATTATACTACATACTTATTTATTTGTCAACAAAAATTTTCTGTTTTAAGCCGGAGAATCAAGAATGATATTTCCGGAAGTAATTTTTTCACCTGTCCCGTAATATAATTGCATTGAAATACAAAAGGGAGCGTGAAGCTATGGAATGGCACTGTCTGGACAGTATGACTGCCGTACGCAGGCTTGATTCCGATATCGGAAAAGGACTGACGTGCAGGCAGGCGGAAGACCGGCTTAAAACCAACGGCTATAATATCCTCAAGGCAAAAAAGAAAACTCCGGTTATTATAAAATTCCTGATGCAGTTTTCCGATTTTACGGTAATAATACTTCTCCTTGCGGCAGTCATATCCTTCGCAGCAGATATACTGAGCGGAAACGGGGATCTTATCGATCCCATAATGATACTTCTCATAGTAATAGTCAATTCCGTTATCGGTACGGTTCAGGAATGTCGTGCGGAAAAGGCAATTGACGCGCTTAAAAAGCTTTCCTCACCCCATTCCGCAGTTATCCGCGGCGGTATCAGAAAATCGATCCCATCCGAGGAGCTTGCCCCCGGCGATATCATAGAATTCAAAGCGGGAGACCTTATCAGCGCAGATGCAAGGCTTATAGAAGCTGTTTCTCTAAAAGCGGATGAAGCCTCTCTTACAGGAGAAGCTGTTCCCGCAGATAAGGATGCCTCTGCCGTACTGCCCGAAAAAACTCCACCCGCAGACAGAGTGAATATGCTCTATGCCTCCACCTATATAGTCTCAGGTCACGGGAAAGCAGTCGTCACTTCAACTGGAATGGATACCGAGGTCGGAAGGATAGCATCAATGCTTGACAGCGGAGAAAGTCCCCGCACTCCCCTGCAGAAAAGCCTCGCAAAAACAGGCAAATTGCTCGGAACAGGAGCGATAATCATATGTCTGCTGATATTCGGTCTGGGGCTTCTGCAAAACATTCCTCCCGCTGATATGTTTATGATATCCATAAGCCTTGCAGTTGCGGCAATACCGGAGGGACTGCCCGCGATAGTCACCATTGTCCT
>CACXDV010000153.1 GCA_902766585.1 uncultured Ruminococcus sp. | reverse complement strand
GGTATTTCGGCAGCCTGCATGAAAACAAAAAGCTTCGCCATACAAAATCACATTCTTTATTTACCGATATTGTACGCATAATCTGATATAAAAGGGAGGCTGAGTGAGGTGAAGTGGCTCGACCATCTCAGAACCATAAACAGACATAAGCGCGAGGTCATGAGACTTTGCTTTAAGGCGGGATTATATAAGCAGGGGCTTTTGCATGATATGTCAAAATATTCCCCTGTGGAATTTCTTGTCGGCGCAAAATACTATCAGGGCAACAGAAGCCCCAATGATGCGGAAAGAAAGGACAAGGGCTACAGCTCGGCATGGCTGCACCATAAGGGAAGAAACAAGCATCATCTTGAATACTGGATAGATTACAGCGCCGGCGAGGGACATGAAATGACGGGAATGAAAATGCCCGTAAAATATGTTGTCGAGATGTTCTGTGATCGTGTGGCAGCCTGCAAGGTCTATCTCGGTGACGCTTATAATGATGCGAGCGCCTATGATTATTACATGAAATCAAAATCACACTATATAATCCATCCCTCAACCGCTGCACTGCTTGAAAGACTTCTGAGAATGCTGCGCGACAAGGGAGAAGATGAAACTCTTTCCTTTATCCGTACTAAGCTTAAGGGAAGAAAATAAGGAGGTCTGTGAAATATGAGCGGTGAAAAGGATACGCGCATGGCTATGCTCAGAAGAGAATGTGAAGCCTGCCGTAAATGCGGTCTGTGTCAGGGCAGGCATAATGTCGTTTTCGGAACAGGCTCAACTGATGCAAAGGTAATGTTTATCGGCGAGGGACCGGGCGAACAGGAGGATATCAAGGGTGAGCCGTTTGTCGGAAAGGCAGGCATACTCCTTGATAAGATGCTTAAGGCTGTTGACCTTGACAGAAAAACCAATATCTACATCGCAAATATAGTAAAATGCCGACCGCCAATGAACCGCGATCCGCAGCCCGAGGAGCAGGAAAGCTGTATTGAATGGCTCAGACAGCAGTTTGCAATACTCCGCCCCGAGATAGTGGTTTGCCTCGGAAGAATTGCCGCTGCTAAGATAATCACGCCGGATATACGAATTACAAGAGATCACGGCACTCTTTACCGGAAATCAGGAATAATAATGATGCCTATGCTCCACCCTGCCGCACTGCTTCGCAATCCCTCACAAAAGCCGGGAGCCTTTGAGGATTTTCTCAAGCTTCAGGAGCTGATAAGGCAAAGAGAAGAAAATGCCGCAAACACCTGAAATACACTATCTGTATCCGGTTGACAAAAAGAAGGCTGTGTATTATAATATTGATATGATATTATCAAATAACTACTAACAGGTGATATTATGGAAGAATTAAGAGATAAAAACGGATTGACAGAGAAGGAATACCTTGCAGCCTACCGCCCCGGAGACTATGTCAAGCCGAGCGTTGCTGTCGATATGGTGATTTTTTCGGCAGCAAATAAAAATACCGGCAATTACCGTCTTCTTCCTCAGAAGGAGCTGAAAATACTTCTGATAAAGCGCAGCGGTCATCCCTGTCTTGGAGCATGGGCACTTCCGGGAGGTTTTGTTGAACCCAATGAAACGACCGAACAGGCAGCTATGAGAGAATTGAAGGAGGAGACCTCCGTTGAGAATATTTACCTCGAACAGCTATATACCTTCAGTGATCCCGGACGTGATCCGCGCACATGGGTAATGAGCTGCTCATATCTTGCGCTTATCGACAGCAGCAAGGTAAATGTGACCGCCGGAGATGATGCGGCCTCTGCTTCATGGTTCACCTTAAATCTTGAAACTACTGATGTTTCATTCAGCGAGCATGAAAACGGATTTACGAGGGTAACAGACTATCACCTTCTGCTAACAGACGGTGATATCAGACTTTCGACAACTGTAAGGCATACCGTTGACAGAAATGATACGGGAACGTGCAGCCGTTATGATATTGCCGAAAATAACGGCATAGCGTTCGACCATGCAAGGATAATCTGCTACGCTGTCGAAAGGCTGAGAGGAAAGGTACAGTATACGGATATTGCCCTGAATCTTGTTCCCGAATATTTTACGCTTACGGAATTGCAGCAGATATATGAGATCATTCTCGGCAAACCGCTGATAAAGGCTCCCTTCCGCCGAAAGTACGGTGCTCTTCTTGCCGAGCCTACGGATAAACAGACCTCTGATGCGGGACACCGCCCGTCAAGACTGTTTAAAAGAAAATGGATGAGTGATTGAGTGAGGTGTGAAAATGTATGAGAGTACTTGTTGTTGAGGATGAGACCGCGCTTGCCGAAGCAATATGCGCAATACTAAGACG
>CACXDV010000152.1 GCA_902766585.1 uncultured Ruminococcus sp. | reverse complement strand
CGCGGAAAGGCTGTCATGCTTGCCGTAATAGGCAAAAACGGCACACATAACGGCGTGCGTCTCGGCATAGCCCATATTGATTCACCGCGCCTTGACCTTAAACCCAATCCCCTTTATGAGACAAATAACCTTGCGATGTTCAAGACACATTATTATGGCGGTATAAAAAAATACCAGTGGCCGACAGTTGCTCTTGCCCTTCACGGCGTTATAGCGCTTAAGGACGGCTCTGTTATAAATGTATGCGTCGGCGAAAATGAGGATGAGCCTTGCTTCTGTGTTACCGATCTCCTTCCGCATCTTGCAGTTGAGCAGATGTCTCAGGTAATGACAAAGGCTTTCAACGGCGAACATCTTAATGTGCTTGTCGGCAGCCGCCCCTTCTCAAATGATGAGGAAAGCGAAAGCGTCAAGCTTAATATTATGAATATACTCTTTGAAAAATACGGTATCACGGAAAATGATTTTCTCTCTGCCGATCTGACAATGGTACCCGCTGCAAAGGCAAGAGACCTCGGCTTTGACAGGAGCATGATCGCGTCCTACGGTCATGATGACAGAGTATGCGCTTATCCTGCTCTTATGGCGGCTATTGATGCCGGCATACCCGAAAGCACAGTTATAACAGTGCTGACTGACCGTGAGGAAATAGGCAGTGACGGAAATACAGGCATGAAATCCACATTTATGGCTGACTTTATTGCTGACCTCGCAAATGCTGAGGGCGAACAGCTCCGCCATGTAATGAGACGCTCCACCTGTCTTTCCGCTGATGTAAATGCAGCTTATGATCCGACCTATGCCTCCGCCTTTGAAGCAAACAATTCTTCATATATCAATAACGGCGCTGTTATTACCAAATATACGGGCAGCGGCGGAAAATATTCTACCTCTGATGCCTCTGCCGAATATATGGCAAAGATAAGAAGGATCCTCGATGATAAAAATGTCCTCTGGCAGACAGGAGAGCTGGGCAAGGTTGACGGAGGAGGCGGCGGAACTATCGCCAAATTCGTTGCTAATCTCAATGCGGATGTTGTTGATCTCGGAGTGCCTGTTCTCAGTATGCACGCGCCTATGGAGGTAGTTTCAAAGCTCGATGTTTATATGACCTACAGGGCTGTTTATGAGTTCTATATGTATGCTGAATAATAAGGAATGATCATATTTCAGGGTGTAAAGAATACTGCTTTACACCCATTGATTTTTTACCCGTTTTTAGTGAAAAAAGTGCCAAGTGTAAAGCTTTTTTCTGACAATTAATGATGAAATTCTAACAGAGATATTAATATGTATTGACTTTAATTGCTGTTTGTATTATTATATGAATAGGAAATTATAGCTATTGTTCGTGATTTATTTTAATATTCTGGTCTGTTATTTATCGGGCGTTGGTGCGCCCTTATTTTGATTATTCCTTTTTGATATATTATTCCATAAACATGTATTGGAGTGTTGGATTTGGAAAAATTTGAAATTCACGGAGGCCGCAGGCTTAACGGTACTATTAAGATCAGCGGTGCCAAAAATGCTGCTGTTGCCATTATTCCGGCTGTTATTCTTTCAGACGGCATATGCCGTATAGAAAATCTTCCCGATATTAACGATGTCGTTGCTATCGCACAGATACTTAAGAAAATGGGCGCATCTGTTAAGAGAATAGATAAGACCACATTGGAAATAGATTCAAAGGGTATCCGCAATCCTGTTGCGGATTATGACCTCGTGCGCCATATGAGGGCATCCTCATATCTTATGGGGGCTCTTCTCGGACAGTTCCATCGTGCGGAGGTCGCACTTCCCGGAGGATGTGATTTCGGAGTGCGTCCTGTTGACCAGCATCTCAAGGGCTTTGGCATACTCGGCGCAAAGCATACTGTAGAGGGCGGTATGATCAAGATAAATGCGGATTCTCTTGTCGGAGATCATGTATATCTTGATGTTGTGTCAGTCGGCGCAACGGTGAATATCATGCTTGCCGCTGTTAAGGCAAAGGGCAGGACAACTATCGAAAATGCTGCCAAGGAGCCTCATATCGTTGACCTTGCAAACTTCCTCAACTCCATGGGTGCTGATGTCAGAGGCGCGGGTACGGATGTAATCAAGATAAACGGCGTTGACTTCCTCAGAGGAACGACCTACAGCATCATTCCCGATCAGATCGAAGCAGGCACCTATATGGCTGCTGCCGCAAGCGCCGGCGGAGATGTGACACTTCTGAATGTTATACCCAAGCATCTTGAGTCAATTACAGCCAAGCTGCGTGAAATGGGAGTTTCAGTAGAGGAAAATGATGAGTCCGTAAGAGTTGTATGCAGTGACCGTCTTAAACGCTGTAATGTCAAGACAATGCCGCATCCCGGTTTTCCGACAGATATGCAGCCCCAGATCGCTGCCTTGCTTGCTACGGCAAACGGTACGAGCATAATCCACGAGGCAGTATGGGATAACCGTTTCAAATATGTTGAAGAGCTTCGCCGTATGGGAGCAGAGATCAATGTTGACGGCAAGATCGCAGTTGTCGAGGGTGTAGACAGGCTTAAGGGCGCACCGGTCAAGGCTACCGATCTTCGCGCAGGTGCGGCTATGATAGTTGCAGCTCTCGGCGCTGAGGGCGTTACCTATGTTGAGGATATAACGCATATAGACCGCGGCTATGAGCACGTTGTTGAGAAGCTTACAGGTGTCGGAGCAGATATCAAGCGTATTTTTACCAACGATAATGTAACTAATACAGCTTGAACCGAGGAATAGATATATTAAGATCATACAGGAGTTACCGCTGAGCTTCCTGCTCTTTGGTAACTCCCGCTGTTTGTTTGAATGAAATTTAAGGAGAATCAGTTATGCCCCGATTGTACCCATTGTTCAGCGGAAGCTCAGGAAATTGCTATTACATAGGCTCGGAAAGCGAAGGCATACTTATTGACGCCGGAAGAAGCGCAAAGCAGATAACCGGGGCGCTCAGGGACAATGGGCTGGATATTTCGGCAGTTAGGGCTATTTTTGTTACACATGAGCATGGAGATCATGTATCTGGACTGAGAGTGCTTTCAGGCAGACATAATGTAAAGGTGTTTGCTTCACAGGGAACGATCGACTCCATGTATAAAACCGGACAGATAGATTCCTCTGTTTCCATATCCCCGATAGATACCGCCGGTACAGAGGAGGGCGGATTCAGGATAAGCTGCTTTCACACCTCACATGACTGTGCGGAGGGCATAGGCTATGTTGTGGAGACCTCAGACGGAAGGAAAACAGCCTTTGCGACCGATACGGGGATCGTGACCGGGGAAATGATGTCAGCGGTAAAGGGCTGTGATACCGTTGTTCTGGAATCTAACCATGATGTCGGTATGCTTACAAACGGGGGCTACCCGTACCCCTTGAAGCTGCGTATATTATCGGAGCTGGGACACCTTTCAAATGAGACTTGTGCAAAAGCAGGAGCGGAATTTATAAAATCAGGCTCAACACGGATAGTTCTCGCGCACCTCAGCCAACGGAACAATATACCGATATTAGCCGAGCAGGCATCAGTCTGCACCTTTACTGAAAACAAAATGAAAAGGGATATCGACTATAAGCTTTATGTTGCCGATGTAAAAGGCAGCCGTCCGATAATTTACTGAGCGGGGAATAATATGCTGAAAATAACGATAGTATGCGTGGGCAGGCTCAAGGAAGAATACTGGAAAAATGCCTGCCGTGAGTATGGCAAAAGAATGAGCAGGTTTGCGGATTTTTCGATAATCGAGGCTGATGAGGAAAGGCTGCCCGATGAACCCTCTCAGGCTCAGATCGATAATACGCTCAAAAAAGAGGGGGAAAGGATCCTTTCCAAAATACCAAAGGATTCAGTTATAGTATCCCTGTGCATTGAGGGAAAGCAATACAGCTCAGAAAGGCTTGCAGAAGCCATAGAGCGTTTTGCCGTTGAAGGCAATAGCAGTATTGCCTTTGTGATCGGAGG
>CACXDV010000151.1 GCA_902766585.1 uncultured Ruminococcus sp. | reverse complement strand
CGCTTAACGAGGAAGAGAGAACAAGGCTTTCATATTTTTTGAAAAGGGATATTAAGACAGTGAGGGAATGCAGCGGAGTTCCGTGTATAATTACCGATCAAAGCAAAAAGCCTGTTGATTTTACATTTGAGCATATACAGCAGTACGGTTCCGGAAGGAGCAGACAGGAAACTGAGACATTCTGTGAGCTTCTTGATGAATATTACAGCAAGCGGGATCTGATTGAGCTTATGAAAAACAGGTCAGAGGATCTTACAAAGCTTATGTCAAATGCTGCTGCAAGACTGATAAAAAAGATATATATTCAGCAGGATGAACTTAAAAGCTGTACAGACAGAGAACATTTCAGGATATGCGGAGATCTTTTGCAGGCTAATCTTTACCGTGTAAAAAAGGGTGATGAATACTGTGATGCCGAAAACTATTATGAAGAAGCTTCTCCTGTTATGAGGATAAAGCTTGATCCCGCACTCAGTCCCTCGGAAAATGCACAGAGGTATTACCGTTCCTACCGCAAGGCAAAGACAGCGGAACAGGTTCTAAAGGTGCAGATAGAAAAGGCGGAGCAGGAGCTTGATTATGTTTCGTCTGTACTTGACAGCCTCAGCCGTGCAGAAAGCATGAGGGAACTTAACGAAATAAGAGAGGAGCTTACGGAACAGGGCTATATAAGAGCCTCTGGAAAGAAAAGAGCATCAGAAAAGCCTCTTGATCCTCGTGAGTTTGTTTCAGAAAGCGGTTTCAGGATACTTGTGGGAAGGAATAACCGTCAGAATGATATTCTAACGCTGAAAACGGCAAATAAAAATGATATCTGGCTTCATGTCAGGAATATCCCCGGCTCACATACGATAATAATTTGTGACAGAAAAGAGCCGGATAATCAGACGTTACTTTATGCTGCATCAATAGCTGCATTTCACAGCAAAGCAAAGGAAGCAGGCAAGGTTGAAGTGGATTATACTCGGGTAAAGTATGTATCGAAACCTCAGGGAGCGCGTCCCGGAAGAGTGATATATACCGATCAGAAGACCTTGTTTGTAAAACCGACCTGTGATGAGCAGGAAATCAAAAAGTCTACCTGATTGATATGTTTTTGTCATTAATGCTAAAAAAAGCTATTTGTTTTAACGCTTTTTGTGTTAAAAATAGAAAAACTTTTTATTCTTTTAAAGAATATAAATTGTCGAACTATGTAATATTATTGAAATGTACAGTAAATAAAAAAATATAAAAAAGCAAGCCGCCTCAAAATAAGAAATCATTTTGTGAAGACATAAAGTCTTCTGTAGTATGGCAGCGGGCGGCAGAAAGAAAATGGAGGACTTATCTATGACCTTCGATTATGCAGTAATGATGCGGATTATTCTTGCTCTTGGCGGACTCGGACTGTTTTTATACGGTATGAAGCTGATGGGCGAGGGACTTGAGCTTGCGGCAGGTGCAAATCTACGCAACCTTCTTGAAAAGCTGACCACTAACCGTTTTCTCGGTGCGATAGTCGGTATAGTTGTAACAGCAATTATACAAAGCTCCACGGCGGTATCCGTCATGTGCGTAGGTTTTGTAAATGCATCCATAATGAATCTGAGTCAGGCTATGGGTGTTATCATGGGTGCTACTATCGGTACCACGGTAACGAGTGTACTTTTGTCTATCCAGATCTCCGATTATGCTCCGATAGCTATTTTTATCGGCGCGTTCATGGTCGTTCTCAGCAAAAAGAACAATACCAAATACTTCGGACAGATAATTGCCGGTTTTGGTATTCTTTTCTTCGGAATGACTACAATGAGCTCAAATCTTAAGCCTCTTGCATCATCCGAACAGTTTGCAAGCATTATTACATCCGTAAGCAATCCTATTGTCGGTGTGCTTTTCGGTATTGCATTTGCGGCTCTTATTCAAAGTTCATCCGCCGCTGTAGGTGTGCTTCAGGCGTTGGGAACAGCCGGTGCTCTTGCACTTCCGGATGCTGTATATATGGTTTACGGAATACATATAGGTGCCTGTGTTACCTGTGTTATATCCTCTCTTGGCGCAACAAAGGCAGCGAAGAGGACAGCGGTATCCTATGTATTGTTTACTGCCTTCGGAACGGCGATATTTGTGGCGATATCCCTGCTTACACCGTTTACCACAACAAACGGACTTATTGCTCATGTTACCGAAAATGTTGCATTCCAGATCTCACTTGTACATATCATATCAAGTATTGTGGCAACGCTTATCCTCCTTCCGCTTGAGGGACTTATCATTAAGCTGGCTTGTATTATCATACCAGGTGATGAGGAAAGTGATATGGAGGCAAGCAGGCTGAAATATGTCGATGAACGTATGCTCAAGACTCCGCCGTTTGCAGTTTCCCAGAT
>CACXDV010000150.1 GCA_902766585.1 uncultured Ruminococcus sp. | reverse complement strand
TGAAGTATAACCTTGAATACATTGATAAATTCAACTTTTTCTATGATATCAAGCTTATGTTTATGACTTTTTTTGCGGTCCTGAAATGAATTTTTTTAACCTAATGGGCAAGAAGTCCCCCACCTTAGAGGCGGGGGACTTCTTGCCCATTTAGGTTAAATACAATAATTCATATGTATCCATTTAACTGTAAAAAAAAACGGCTGATGTACCTTATCGGTACAACAGCCGTATTTTTATAATTATTATTATTTCAAAAGCTCTGCAATTTTCTTTTCAAGTCCTGCTGCATCAAGACCAAATTCGGACAAAAGACCAACTGCGGGACCGCTGTGTCCGAAGGTATCCTCAACGCCTATCCTGTAAACAGGAACAGGACAATTTTCAGAAGCAGCAGCGGCAACAGCCTCACCGAGACCGCCGATAATATTATGCTCCTCAACAGTGATGATCTTACCTGTTTCCTTTGCTGCCTTTATAATAATATCCTTGTCGATAGGCTTGATTGTATGCATATTTATAAGGCGGGCGCTTATTCCCTTTTCCTTGAGTGCGCGTACAGCCTTAAGAGCCTCATATACTACAAGACCGGTAGCGATAACTGTAACATCAGTACCCTCTTCAAGAGTAACGCCCTTACCGATCTCAAAGCTGTAATTATCGGGATCGTTAAAGCTTTCTATTGCAAGTCTGCCGAGACGGATATAAACAGGGCCGTTATATGCATAAGCAGCCTTAACAGCCTCGATCATTTCGTAGTGATCTGCGGGATTGAGAACTACCATTCCGGGAATTGTACGCATCAGCGCAATATCCTCGCAGCACTGGTGTGTTGCGCCGTCCTCGCCAACGGAAATACCCGCATGGGAACCGGCGATCTTTACATTAAGGTGGGGATATCCTACGGAATTACGAACCTGCTCATAAGCTCTTCCTGTTGCAAACATTGCGAAGGAAGCGGCAAAGGGAACCTTTCCTGCTGCTGCAAGACCTGCCGCAACACCTATCATATTGCCCTCTGCTATACCGCAGTCAAAGAATCTTTCAGGATAAGCCTTCTTAAAAATTTCGGTTTTTGTAGCTGCCGCAAGGTCTGCGTCAAGAACTACGATATCATCATGCTCCTTTGCAAGCTCACAGAGAGCCATGCCAAAGCTTTCTCTTGTTGCGATTTTTTTACTCTCTGCCATGATTATGCCTCCAATTCCTTAAGCTGAGCCTTAAGCTCGTCCATAGCCTTCTGATATTGTTCAGCATCAGGAGCCTTTCCGTGCCAACCAACCTGATTTTCCATATAAGAAACGCCCTTGCCCTTTACTGTAGCGGCAATAATAACTGTGGGCTTGCCCTTAACTGTCTTTGCCTTGTTCAGAGCATCCTCTATCTGTTCAAAATCATGTCCGTCGATCTTTATTACCTCAAAGCCGAATGCCTTGAATTTTTCATCAAGCTTATCAAGACCGGCAACATCTGCTACGCTTCCGTCTATCTGAAGACCGTTGAAGTCAACGAAAGCCACGAGATTATCGAGCTTATAGTGAGAAGCAAACATAGCTGCCTCCCATACCTGACCTTCCTCACATTCACCGTCGCCGAGCATTGCATATACGCGGTAGCTTTCATTGCTGAGTTTTCCTGCAAGAGCCATTCCGCAGGCAGCGGATATACCCTGACCGAGAGAGCCTGAGCTCATATCAATACCGGGGGTATGTTTCATATCGGGATGTCCCTGAAGCATTGCTCCTATGTGGCGCAGGGATTTGATCTCATCTGTCGGGAAGAAGCCCTTAAGTGCCAATGCAGCATAAAGTGAGGGGCAGCAGTGTCCCTTTGAAAGCACAAAGCGGTCACGCTTGGGATCCTTGGGGTTTTTGGGATCTACATTCATTTCCTTAAAGTACAGATATGTCATAATATCTGCTGCGGAAAGAGATCCGCCTGGATGACCTGACTTGGCATTGAACACGCCCTCGATCGTCCACAGTCTGACATTACAGGCTGTCTTTTTGAGTTCTAAGAGTTCTGACTTGTCCATTTGTCTTTTCCTCCGGTTCCTTCGGCATATAAGCCGATTATTTTCAGCTAAATTATATCACAGGAGAATTATTTTTTATTTCTATAAAAGAAATATTCTCATATGGTATCAAATATTATTATTATCCGTATTTGCCGGATCCTCAACGGTATCAAACTTATCCGAATCGGCGGCATCTCCGGACTGTCTTGCCGTCTTTGCAGCGAAGAAGGCATCCGTTGAGAACACGACCTCATCATCACCCGTATCATCATTCTCCTGAAATTCCTCAATTAGCTGAGAAGGCTGTACGGGAGAGGTATCAGCAGGTGCAGCTGTATTTTCCGCTGCAGCGGTACTGCGGCTTGCCTTTATATTGAAAATAATAACGCCCGCGATAATACCTGCGCCGACAAGTATCAGCGGCAGACCTAAGGCAAGATATATCCATGTATTATTCTTGGATGTACCGTCATCCTTATGATCCTTGATTTCTGCAAAATCCTGAGACCTGCTTGCCGCATTGGATGTTGTTCCCGCAGTCGAGTTCATACTTTTCTGCATATTTTCCCAATCCTCAGAGGTCAGCAGTGAATTTTCCATAGAGCTTTCGGCAGCGGATTCATTTATTGAAGGCTCCTGTGTTTCGGACTGTTCAAAAAATTCAGTTTCCTGAGAATACGGTTCATAATATGACGGTTCCTCATAGGATTCCTCATAATAATAGGATTCCTCATAAGATTCTTCATATGACGGTTCCTCATAAGACTCTTCATAATATGATGATTCCTCATGATAGCCCGGTTCCTCGTCATAGGAGGGTTCCTCATAATAAGACGGTTCCTCGTCATAGGACGGTTCTTCATAATAGGAGGGTTCCTCATCATAAGAAGGCTCCTCTTCATAGGAGGGTTCCTCATAAGTCTCCTCATATGAAGTCTCAGGCTCATATGCCGGCTCCTCCTCTGCCGAAACGACATTCACGGGCAGCATCAGCGCGAGAGAAGCAAATATCACTGCTGCAAGTGCGGCAGCACTCTTTTTTTTCATAATCATAGATCCTTTCGGATAAAATTTTCCGTTTATTCCTTATATATGTTATCATAAAACAGGGGGATTTTACAATATCATTTTCATTATTTCTGCGAAATTACAACAGATAATAAATAGTATCGTTTTTTAATGTTGATTATCACCATCATGCTGCAATGTCCGATATTTATTGGTGACAAGCTCTCCTAAAAGAGGCTCAAAGCAAAGTCCGTCCTGTGACGGAAGCTCCTGATCGTCAGACAGCAATATAGCCCTTGAAACGAAATCCGCAGCTCTTCTCACCGAATCCTCAAGCGGCATACCGTTCACCGCATCCGCCGCAAGCACAGAAGCGAAAACATCTCCCGTACCCGCACGGCTGCTGCCGAGAAGAGGTGAAGTCACCCATATCCTTTCACCGCTGCTCCTGCATATATAATTACCTATGCTGTCACCCTTCATAATACCTGTAATTACGGCATTTTTACAGCCGAAGGAAAGGAGCTTATCCGCAATAGCATTTATCATTTCCTCATCAGGATCGGCAATATAGGGCGTTTCTGTCAGTATACACGCCTCTGTGACATTCGGGGTAAGTATATCGGCATGAGCCGTAAGCTTTTTCAGACTTCGGCACAGCTCACCCGTAAGTGTGGCATACATTCTGCCGTTATCGCCCATTACGGGATCTATAATGATAATGGTATCCCTGTCCGAAAAACGCTCAATAAAATCCGTCACTATGCCTATCTGTCTTTCCGAGCCCAAAAATCCCGAATATATCGCATCAAAGCGGAGACCAAGCTTTTCCCATTTATTATAATACGGCTTCATTCTGTCCGTATAGTCATCAAAGTAGTAATCACTGTAGCCCGTATGATTGGATAATATCGCAGTCGGAAGCGGACAGCACTGTATTCCCGCAGCAGAAATGATAGGTATGGACACGGTCAGAGAGCATCTGCCGAAGCCCGAAAAATCATTTATCGCCGCAATTTTCTTTTGTTTTATCGAAGGCAATTATATCACCCTTATTATGTAAAAGTTTCTTTTCCGAAAGCATGAATATCGTCAAATGTCTATTAATGCACAAAACGCAGCCATCCGGCTGCGCTCTGTGCAAAAAAGGAAGGGATAATGAAAAAACAACAAAGAGTTGATAAAAAATGAAGAAAACTTATTTAATGATTAAATTATATCATATAATATTGTTTTTTTCAATAGTTTTTTTGTAAAATACTCAATATTTTTACAATATCACTAAAAAATTATTTCCTTATTAGTTATTGTGCTGTTTTCAGATCATTTATCTTCTTTTTCAGTATCAGATATCAGCTTGACACTCACTTCAAAGGTATACGTTTTTTCTCCGTTTGATGCGGAAGGGCGGTACAGCTTAAGCTTTACGGTATCGCCGGGCTTATACTTGCTCAGTTCATCTATCAGGTCTATCGATGATTTTATGACCTCTCCGTTGATAGAAACGATAATATCGTCCTTTTTTGCATCTGTAGAATAAAGCGGGCTTTCGGAATTGATTTTTGTTATCATCATTCCCTGAGGTATACCGTTAGCCTTTGACATATACAGCGTACAGCTTTTTCCTTCTATACCGAGTGTGCCGCGGTCATTTACATAGCCGTATTTTATCAGCTTATTCACAACATCTATTACCGTATTGCCCGGAATAGCAAAGCCCATGCCCTCAAACTCAACTGCTGCAATCTTGGCGGTATTTATTCCTATTACCTGTCCCTGCTCATTTATCAGTGCGCCTCCGGAATTACCGGGATTGATAGCGGCATCTGTCTGTATGTATTTGATATAGCCGGAGTCAAGTATACGGTTCACAGCGGAAATCGAGCCCTGTGTCATTGAATTTGAAAACGCCGAGCCTCCGGGATTACCTATTGCAAAAGCCTGCTGACCGACCTTGAGGTTATCCGAATCGGCAAACTCAGCAGCCTTTAGTCCTGCTGCATCTATCTTGATAACAGCGAGGTCTGTTTTTTCATCTATTCCGACAATTGCTCCGAGGTACTGCTTATCATTGGACAGAGTTACCATAACTCCGGTTTTTGTGGAGTCATCGACAACATGGCTGTTTGTAGCAATGTAGCCGTCCTCAGTAATAATAATGCCTGAACCTTCGCCTATTGCATCAAGGGTATAATCCTTGCCTGATTTATACGAGGTAATGCAGACAATGGATTCATACACACGGTCATATGCCTCACTTGCTATTTTTGTTTCGACCGACTGATCCTCCTCCGAATCCACGGAGCTTATCTGAGGGCCGTTTACATCAGGCTTTACTGTCGGCGCGGAAGGAAGCTTATAGTCCTCTGCGTATGAGGAAGCCTCCGGGATATTCGGGACCTCCTTTTTCTTGCCCTTTACCGCAACTCCTCCCCACACGGCAAACATAAATACAGATACTATTATTATTGCCACAGCACCTGAAACACACCAGAGCGCCGCTCTTCCCCTTCCGGTCTTCTGAACCGGTCTCAGCGGAGGCGGAGCGCCATATCCGTAGGGCATCGGCGCGCCATAGGGTACGGGGGGCGGAGGCGGATACTGATATGCCTGCTGAGGCGCATTAAACGGCACATATTGATTCTGCATAATTTTTCCTCCATTTTATCTGTCACAGTCTTATATTCCGCTGTTATCAGGCTTTTTTGTCCTGCTTTTTCGGAATATTGAATTTAAATTCCGTATATACTCCGTATTCGCTTTCGGCGGAAATATCGCCGCCATGCTTGCGGATTATGCTTCTTACAAGATAAAGTCCCAGTCCGAGACCTTTTTTGTCCTTGCTTCTTGATTTGTCCGTCTTATAGAATCTTTCAAAGACAAGCGGTATTTCAGCCTTTTTGATACCCTGACCGCTGTTCTTTATTGTAAACCATACATCAGTCTGATTTTCGGTAATATTAAATTCTATATAACCGCCGTCATCGGTGAATTTTACGGCATTTTCCACTAAATTGTAAACCACCTGATGAATAAGATCCTTATCCCCGTAAATCATTTTAGGAGTAATTTCATCAAGTCCCTTTATCTCAATACTCTTCTTATCAATTTCTCTTTCAAAGGTTATCACGACATTTACAAGAGTAGAGAACAGGTCAAAGCTCCTGTAATTCAGCTTTAGTTCCCCGTTATCTATACGGGACAGGTTCAGCATTGAATGTACAAGGCGGGAAAGCCTTTTTATTTCGTCTGATACTATATTGAGATAATAGTTCTGCTTTTCCTCGGGGATAGTACCGTCAAGTATACCGTCAATAAAGCCTGATATCGTAGTCATAGGAGTTTTAAGCTCGTGAGATACATTGGCTATAAAGCTTTTTCTTGTATTTTCCGAGGATGACAGAGATTCCGCCATATTGTTAAAGGATACGGCAAGCTCACCTATTTCATCATTTGTAGTCTCGCTTACACGAACGGAAAAGTCACCCTTACCGAACTGTTTTGCGGCGGCTGCCATTTGTTTCAGAGGCTTTACCATATTATATGAGAAAATACTTATAGCAAGTATTGACAGAGAGAGAGCCGCAACTGCCGAAAGTATAAACAGACGGAGAACTATTTCGGTAATGCTTGACATATCATCCGCATCCGCTGTTACGATAGCAACTCCGACAAGGGAGGTATTCTCCAGACCTTTACCGGTTATATTCGGCTGTTTGAAATAAAGCGGCATAGCCACTATATATCTGTCTGATTTATATATACCGTCAAGCGTACCCTTTGCGGAGTATTTGCCTGTCTGTATAGCCTGATGAGCGATTTCAGGGGATATCAGATTACCCTCAAGGATCGTCCTGTCATTTGAAGCCACAAAGAACGCCTGACAATCCGAATTGAGAAGCATAATATCGACATTATTATCCGATGCCGTAAAGGCAAGCGTCTGACGGAATACGACCTCATCACTGATATTGAAGGACGGCTTACCGTTTGCGGGGATATTGGGAAGCACCATATCGACAGTATATTCCGCTATATTGTTTGTTTTCTGTTCAAGCTCGCTTATCTGCTGATTTGTCCAGAAATTTGATATAACAAGCGTAAGGATAGTACCCAGCAGAAGAAAGCTCAGGAACACTATTATAAGGCTGACGCTCATATACTTTGTAAAAAGAGACTGCTTATAATAGACCTTCGAAGGTATAAACCTGACTATTTTCTGCCATAGCTCAGAAAGTTTATTCTTTAACCTCAAATTTATAACCTACTCCCCATACGGTCTTAAGAGCCCATTTATCCGACACACCCTCAAGCTTTTCCCTGAGACGCTTTACATGGACATCAACGGTTCTCGAATCGCCGTAATAGTCGAAGCCCCATACCTCATCAAGAAGCTGGTCTCTTGTAAAAACGCGGTTAGGATTACTTGCAAGGTGATAGATAAGTTCCATTTCCTTCGGAGGGGTATCTATCTGTTCATTATTAACTCTGAGCTCATAATTTGTGAGGTTGATAACAAGCTTATCATAGCTTACTTCCTTTTTGGAGGTATGCTCCTCAACAACGGCTGTCTGATCGTTCACACGGCGGAGAACAGCCTTGATTCTTGCCACTATTTCCTTTGTCTCGAAGGGCTTTACAACGTAATCATCAGCGCCAAGCTCCAGACCAAGCACCTTATCGAACACCTCGCCCTTTGCCGTAAGCATGATTATAGGGCACTGTGAGGTCTTGCGTATTTCACGGCACACCTGCCAGCCGTCAAGAACGGGAAGCATGATATCCAGCATCACGAGATTCGGCTTTTCTGTTTTAAATTTTGTTACCGCCTGACCTCCGTCATTTGCTATAATTACCTCATAGCCTTCCTTTTCTATATAAAGCCTTAGCAGTTCGCAGATGTTAATATCATCATCCACTACCAATATCTTACCCATACTCATATTAAATAACCTTCTTTCATTTCGTTTTACTCAGTTTCACCAAAAGCATACACTTCACTATCATAATTATACCACGAAAATTACAATTAGTCAACTCACTGCCCGGTGCCCGGGCTGTCAATTCGCGCTTTAGTTCAATAGTACATTTATTTCTTTTGCGCGAAAAAACTTCTACATTATTTCAAGTTTAGTTATGGGTTAAGCTTATTCTTTAGAATATTTGTTTCTGCTTAAATTTTTTCTATCTGTATATAGGTGTGTGTCCGTGTCAGACAAGTTTCCATCTGCTCCGAAAATCCTTTCCTGAAAGGCAGAACGGGCATTCACACTTTACTTTCATTTCCTTTACTTTTATTTACTTTA
>CACXDV010000149.1 GCA_902766585.1 uncultured Ruminococcus sp. | reverse complement strand
GCTCTCCTTAAAATGTACATTCTCTGCGCCGACCTTGATATTTGTGCCCTTAGTAAGCTCTACTGCTGTCTCAAGGTTTGTAAAGGGCACGCAGATAATAACACCGCAGGTAGCCTTTTCTGCGATAGGCTTAAGCTCCTCGATAAGAGCCTTTGCCTCGGGACGAGTCTTGTTCATTTTCCAGTTTCCTGCAATAATTGCCTGTCTGAGTTCCTTGTTCATTTTGATTACCTCCAGATTTTAATAATAAAAAGAGAGGCAGAGTCATGCCCTGCCTCCCGTTACTGCATATTACGAATAAGGCATTTCATGCTGAATTAGCTATGAATGATGCATTATTTGTCATTGAGGCAAGCGATGCCGGGAAGCACCTTGCCCTCGAGGAATTCAAGAGAAGCGCCGCCGCCTGTGGAGATGTGTGTCATTCTGTCAGCATAGCCGAGCTTCTCAACTGCAGCAGCAGAGTCACCTCCGCCGATGATTGAAATAGCGCCGCTCTCAGCAACAGCCTTAGCTACAGATATAGTACCTGCTGCGAAATTCTCCCACTCTGAAACGCCCATAGGACCGTTCCAAACAACTGTGCCTGCTCCGACAAGAGCCGCAGCAAACTTTTCTCTTGTCTTGGGACCGATATCAAGTCCCATCCAATCGTCCTCGATCTTGTCGCTGTCAACAGTCTTGAACTCTGTATCGGGCTTATATTCCTTACCTACAACGGTATCCTCAGGAATAAGGAAGTTTACATTTTTAGCCTTTGCCTGAGCCATGATGTCCTTTGCAAGCTCAACCTTATCAAGCTCGCAGATAGATGTACCTGTTGAATAGCCGAGAGCCTTCATAAAGGTATAAGCCATACCGCCGCCGATAATGAGTGTATCGACCTTATCGAGAAGGTTTGTGATCACGCCGATCTTATCAGATACCTTTGCGCCGCCGAGGATAGCAACGAAAGGTCTCTTGGGATCCTCAAGTGCGCCGCCCATAACGGTGATCTCCTTCTGGATAAGATATCCGCAAACTGCGGGAAGATAATCTGCAACGCCTGCTGTTGAAGCATGAGCTCTGTGAGCTGTGCCGAAAGCATCATTTACATAGATCTCAGCAAGAGAAGCGAGCTGCTTTGAGAACTCAGGATCATTCTTTTCCTCTTCCTTGTGGAAGCGTACGTTTTCGATAAGCTCGACCTCGCCGTCCTGAAGTGAAGCAGCGATAGACTTTGCGCTTTCGCCTACAACATCAGAAGCCATCTTTACCTCAAAGCCGAGAGCCTTGGAAAGATAAGCTGCTACGGGAGCAAGTGAATACTTCATATTGAATTCGCCCTTCGGACGACCGAGATGTGAACAAAGAATAACCTTTGCCTTCTGACCGATAAGATACTTGATTGTCTTAAGAGCCTCATCGATTCTCTTGGGATCGGAAATGTTTCCCTCGCCGTCAAACGGCACGTTGAAATCACAGCGTACAAGTACTCTCTTACCTGCTACGTCGATATCCTCAACGGTTTTCTTGTTAAGATAGTTCATTTTACTTACATCCTTTCAGGTGCATAAAGCACTTTAAGATTTTTCGGCAGATGACCGCCTGTCATGCAGGTCAGAATGACCTGCACCTACATATTATATTTTAAACTATTTTCTGTTATTTTTCAATAGGAAATTTTAATATTTTGCCCATTTTGCATCAGAAAAGTGACAGCTTCACGATAGTTTTCGGAGAAACGGCTCCGAGTATGCCGTCCATATCCTTGATTGCAAAGGAAACATAATTATCGGGATTGTCATAATCCTTTGAAATGCCGTCATCCTCATACATCATATACTCGATATTATCGTCGGTATAGGCTATTATCTCAAACATTGAGGTATCAAGATTATCCGTACACTGAGCGGTTCTGCAAAGCGGGAGAAGCTTATTCTTTCTGACAAAAAGCGGTACCTCATTTATTCCCGCCTGGATATAGTGCATACCCTTTTTCATAATCTGGTAACGGCGGACAGATGAGGATTTGAATACGACAAGGAGCATATCCTCAGGAAGATAAACATATCTGCCGACATCATTCTGTTCATATATAGGAGCTATCATAATGCTTTCGCCTACAATAAGCTGGTCCTCTACGGTACGGGCAAAATTATCTGAGGGATAGACAAATGACAGTGGCTTGAACATGATATCGTCATTAAGACAAGCCTTCATATATTCGCTGTAGAGATAAGGAAGAAGGCTGTAGCGGATAGAGATAACACTTCTGAAATCCTCGGTATCTCCGAAGCTGTAGCACTCCTGCTTTCTTGTTCCGAGGGCGGAATGGTTACGCATAAGCGGAGTGAAAATTCCGAAGCCGAGCCAGCGCATGAGCAAATCTCTTGTACTGTTGCATCCGAAGCCTCCGAGGTCAGCACCGCAGTACATAAATCCGCACATATTGAGCGAAGGCATCATTTTTATATTCAGAAGAAGATGTGACCACCAGGACTGATTGTCGCCTGTCCAGATACCGCCGTAACGGTGAGCACCGATATAGGAAGCCCTTGAGAACAGGAGCATACGCTTATCGGGAGCAAGCTGTTCAAAAGCCTCTCCTGCAGCCCTTGTCATATTTGCTCCGTAAAGGTTATGTACCTGGTCATGGCGCACTATAACACCGTCCATATTATGGAAGAAGCTTTCATAATCCTTCATTCTGTTTGAAATATTGACAAGCTTATCCTTTATCTCAAAGAATTTACCGGGATCATTTGTATTGAAATCAAAATTCTGAATATATTCCTTGACCTCAGCCACGCCCTCCTCAGTGAAGAACATAGCCGGTTCATTCATATCATTCCAGAAGCCCTCGATTCCGGCATCAATAAGTTTCTTATATTTTGAGCCGAACCACATACGGGCATTGGAATTCATAAAATCGGGGAAATGCGTCCTGCCCGGCCATACTCCGGCGACAAAATCCGTTCCGTCTGCTCTCTTGCAGAAAAACTGATACTGTCTGCCTTCCTCATAGATATCATAGCCGGACTCTATCTTTACACCCGCATCAATAATAGGAACAAGCCTTATTCCCTGAGACTTCATTTCTCCGACAAAGCCGAGAAGGTCGGGAAAACGCTCTTCTGAAACAGTGAAATCCTTGAAGCCTTCCATATAGTCGATATCAAGGTATACAGCGTCAAGAGGAATACCGCTGTCACGGTGTTTTTTGACTACTGTACGAATCTCGTCCTCATTCATATAACTCCATCTGCTCTGCTGATAGCCGAATGCCCAGCGGGGTGCAATATAGCTTCTGCCAATCATTTTACGGAACTGCTTAACTATATCGTAAGCGCTTTTACCCTCGATTATATAAACGGTAAAATCATTGCAGGACGGCTCAATATTCAGCATATTCAGGGATTTACAGCCTATATCAAAAACTACCTCCGAAGCACAGTCAACAAATATTCCCACGCTTATCATTCCTGTTATAACAAGGAAATTATGCGCACCGTAAAGTGACTGCTTATCCTCAGTCTGATTAGGTTCATCGGAACAAAAGCTTCTGTATACAGCTCCGCGCTTGTTCAGACCGTGATTAGCCTCACCGAGACCATAAACGATATCATCATTTTCCATAGCGTAGTTAAGGATAATTTTTCCATTCATTTCAAGCTCGGTAAAATACTGGATACCGCCTTCGGCAATTTCAATATTTTCTGTTACCGCCCCTGTGGGAATAGGATTGCCATATACATATTTTTTTACCATTATTGACCCTCTTTCTCTACTGTTCACCTTGATTCGGAAATCACATTACAGACAAACAGATGGTGTTTTTTTCATTATATCACAACATAATCAAAAATTCCACATAATTTTACAGCTTTGTAACTTTTTCAAGGCTGAATATAGTTATAATCCTCTGTGCGAATATATTCCACCGCTTGTTCCCTTCCCTCTTCGGTCAGAGGAAAAGTCCTTTCGGAGACGATCTCATCAATACTTTTTTCGTAGCAGTATTCCCCATGCCATATTTTCACAGTCAAGGTTTCCTCTTTTGTATCGGGAATGATTATATAATGAAAGAGGTAGCTGCATTCCGTATAATCATTACCGTTCAGAAACCACATTATTTTTGGCAGCTCCATACAAAGCATTTTTTCACCGCCTTATAAAAACATAGCCCGAGCTAAGCCCGGGCGTTTTTTCTGATGTACAATTATGGTTGATCAAAGTGCAGCCTTTGCCTTTTCAACAAGAGCTGTAAAGCCCTCTGCATCAGCAATAGCTATTTCTGAAAGCATCTTTCTGTTAAGAGTAACGCCTGCCTTCTTAAGACCGTTCATAAATGTGGAATAGTTGATTCCGTTAGCCTTGCAGCCTGCGGAAATTCTTGTGATCCAAAGTCTTCTGAAATCACGCTTTCTCTGCTTTCTGCCGATATATGCATAGTTGCCGCTCTTCATTACGGCTTCCTTAGCCATTTTAAAGTGCTTGCTCTTTGCGCCCCAGTAACCCTTTGCGAGCTTAAGAACCTTTTTTCTTCTTTTGCGTGTTGCCAACGCACCTTTTACACGAGCCATGTTATATACCTCCGTTTAGTAATTGTTTGTCATACTCTGCCCTGTTGATTATTTGTAAGGGATAAGCTTCTTGATTGCTGCTACATTGGTTACATCAGCAGCCACAGTCTTTCTGAGACCTCTCTTACGCTTTCTTGTCTTCTTGTTAAGTATATGTGACTTATTAGCGTGTGCGCGAATTACCTTACCGTTTTTTGAGAGCTTAAAACGCTTTTTAGCGCCGCTGTGTGTTTTGATCTTAGGCATATCGAAGATCCTCCTTAATTTTTTTCTTTTATTTGTTATGCTTCGGTGCGAGGAACATAAGCATATTCCTTCCCTCAAGCTTCGCAGGTTTTTCTACAACTGCAAATTCCTGACAAGCCTCTGAAAATTTACGCATAATCTCCGTACCTAACTCAGGATGTCCCATTTCTCTTCCTCTGAATCGTATGGAGACCTTGACCTTATCTCCCGATTTGATGAATTTCTGGGTATGGTTGAGTTTAGTATTGAAATCGTGTGTGTCGATATTCAGTGACAGGCGTATTTCCTTTGTATCCACGATCTTCTGGTTCTTTTTGGCTTCCTTTTCCCTTTTGGACTGCTCAAAACGATATTTTCCGTAGTCCATGATCTTACATACAGGCGGTGTCGCCTGCGGAGCGATCTTAACGAGGTCAAGGCTGGCGCTTTCAGCCATTGACAATGCCTTTGATGCAGACATTATTCCAAGCTGTGAACCGTCCGAACCGATTACGCGGACTTCCTTATCACGGATCTCGTCGTTGATCTGAATTTCCTGCTTGCTAATTGTAACGCACCTCCAAAACATTTTTAACATAAATAAAGCACGGGCAGTCACCGACTATCCGCGCAATAACAGCATAATTTACCCATATAATCATATACGGTAAACTGATATTGACCTGCACAGACGGTACTCTACGGGTGAAAGCTTTGCTTTACTTTGTTTTACCTATATAATATATCACTTTCGCTTTCTATTGTCAAGCATTTTTTATTATTATTCAGCATTTATTACGTTTCTATCAGAACCCATTAAATCAACCCGCCTGCAACAAAGTAAGAATAATCGCACTATGATTATTCTCACAGTATGTTTCTTCTAGTAAAAAAACAAAATCTCCCGACACCACTGTTAAGTGCTTATGCACCGGATAGCGATGTCGGGGGATAATTATTTTTATTTGAAATACCTGTCCAGATCTTCCTTGATGATCTGTTCCAGCTTTGCAGCCTCTTCCATACTGTCAGCAGTAACAGACAGATAAGTTTTCAGCTTCGGTTCTGTGCCGGACGGACGGACAACAACCGAGCAGTTATCTTCAAGCAGAAATTTCAGCACATCAGACTTCGGCAG
>CACXDV010000148.1 GCA_902766585.1 uncultured Ruminococcus sp. | reverse complement strand
TTCTATGCCGCATCAGCCTTGATAATCGGAGGAGGCATAGGAAATCTTATAGACAGGATATTCAGGGGATTTGTAGTTGATTTTCTTTCATTGAGCTTTTTCCCGCCTGTTTGTAATTTTGCGGATTACTGCATAACTATCGGAGCTGTATTGTTTGTACTCAGCATTATTCTGATACCGGAGCCTTCTAAAAAGGATACGGCAGCAGAAACGGACAGCGGAAGTGATAACAATGAATGAAATAAATCTTACAGCCTCCTTTGAGGATAAAGGAAAAAGGATAGACAGCTTTATATCCTCCTGCTGTGAAGAACTGACGCGGTCAGCGGTGCAGAGGCTTTTAGAAGGGGAGAGTGTTACTGTAAACGGGAAACCGGCACAGAAGAATTATAAGCTTCGTGAGGGTGATATGATAGATGTTATCGTACCCGATCCTGTTGAATTGAATGCGGAGCCTGAAAACATTCCCTTGGATATAGCTTATGAGGATGATGATCTTCTTGTTGTAAATAAGCCAAAGGATATGGTGGTGCATCCTGCTGCGGGAAACACGAGCGGAACTCTTGTCAATGCATTGTTATATTATTGCGGGGACAGTCTTTCCGGAATAAACGGCGTACTCAGACCGGGGATAGTTCATAGGATAGACAAGGATACCAGCGGACTTCTTATCGTAGCAAAAAATGATTTTTCTCACCGTTTGCTTGCGGAGCAGATAAAGGAGCATAGCTTTACAAGAAAATATCAGGCGGTAGTATACGGCAATTTTAAGGATGACGAGGGAACGGTAAATGCACCGATCGGACGTCATCCGACAGATAGAAAAAAGATGGCAGTTACCGAAAAAAATTCCCGAAACGCTGTTACACATTACAGAGTGCTGGGGAGATATAACGGATTTACACATCTTGAATTAAAGCTTGAAACAGGCAGGACACATCAGATAAGGGTGCATATGTCATATATAGGTCATCCTGTTGCCGGAGATGCTGTTTACGGTCCGAAAAAGGTGATAACCTCACTTCACGGTCAGTGCCTCCATGCATATTATATTTCATTTGTACATCCGAGAAGCGGGGAAACACTGACATTATTCGCTCCGCTGCCTGATTATTTTACATCATTCCTGAAAAGTCTGGAAGAAAAACAATAAGTCACCGAAATGCATCAGCAGATCGGTGACTTTATTTTTTATACAAAGTTTATTTTATTAAAAACCTGTTCATAAACAGCTTTATCCTCCGGCTGAAAATAGAGTATCATCTCATTATAACCTTCTGTTGTAACTTCTGCTTTAAGGTAAGAGGCAACAGTCTGTCCTTTGGAGTTTTTTACGGTAGTCTTGCAGATGATTTTTTTCTTGTTGTCGATTGAAACATCAGCAGAGGGATATTTCTTTTTGAGATAGTCAACAAGATCAGTACTTGAGATACCGGGATTTTTTACAGCCTCGATCTGCAGTGTAGCGGTACCCTCCGGATTACTTAGATAAATTCCCTTTGAGGGTTTATATTCGCTGCTTACGGTATCAAACTCTTTTGGGAAATCTGCATTAAGATTTGATGCACTGTCCTTGTAATTCAGAGTATCCTTGTCCTTGACCGTTACTTTTTCGGGCAGACGGCTTTCCTCACTGACCTGGCTGACAACAGATGATTCAGCCGGACGCTTTATACTGATCTGTGAGCTTTCGGTCGTGGAAACAGCGGAAGATGTGGTTTCCTGCTCGGAGCTTCCGGTACTGCTTTCTTCGCTCTTTCCGCTGCAGCCTGCAAGAGCAGCGATCAATAATGCTGCTGAAAGAATAAGAGTTATTTTTTTCATAATGATACCTCCTCGATTTATTGTCTGTGACGGCCGGAAGATTTTTTATAAGATTTGCGGGCATCCTTTTTCTTTTTGTCCGATCTGTCCCGGTCATTCCTTTTTAAACTGCCGCGGCGGGCGGGATTATTTCTTTTCGGCTCATGCTTTTCGTAAATAGCGGTTTTTACAGGTCTGCCGCATACCTTTGCACCGTACATACTGTCGAGAACATCCTCAGCCGAAGATTTGGGGATAGAAACAAGCGAATGATCGTCAAAAATTTCGATCTTACCGATATCACTGCCGTGAAGAATGCTTCTTTCGGTAATTGAAGCAACAAGATGGTTCGGAGCAACTCTGCTTGAACGGCCGATATCAAGAATGATACGGATAAATTCTCCGTTGCTGTGGTTTCTTTGCTTTTTTTCTGAAACAATATCCTGTATCTTGATTTCCTTTTCGGAGAAGCTCATACTCAGAGCAGCACAGGCGATATCGAAAAGGGAATGACCGTTTGCTAAAAGCATATTGACCATATTTCTGTACCTGTCCGGGATAGGCTTGCTGAGAGTTTGTTCGACAGAGGAAATATTGCTTTCAGCTATACGATAGTTTATATCATCCGCGGTCGGTACATTTATTTCTGTAAGGGTACTGCCTGTCATACGGGCAATTTCCGTAAGTGAAAGAACTTGTCTGTGACCGCTGCAAATAGTAACAGAATCACCCTTTTTGCCTATTCTGCCTGTTCTGCCGATACGGTGAACATAGTATTCGTTATTCTGCGGTATATCATAATTAAAAACATATTCGACATCACTTACATCAATACCTCTTGCGGCTACATCGGTAGCAACAAGAACAGATAAAGCGCCGTTTCGGAAACGATCCATAATTGCGGTACGCTGAGACTGTTTAAGGTCTCCGTGAAGAGCCTCGGCATTAAATCCGTTTTTCACAAGGGCGAGGGAAAGCTCCTCAGCCATTTTTTTAGTATTGCAGAATACAATAGAGAGCGATGGGGAATAATAATGCAGAAGAAGACAAAGAGCATCAGTTTTTCTGCCCATCGGTACATTGACATAGGATTGTGTGATGTTGTCCAGAGCGATTTTTTTATCTCCTGCTTCGATCATTACTGGAGAATCCTGAAATTCCTCGGTTATAGAAAGAATAGCATCCGGCATAGTTGCGGAAAAGAGAACGGTCTGACGTGAGGAAGGTGTTTCCCTGAGTATCGTTTCCATATCCTCCTTAAAGCCCATGCTCAGCATTTCGTCAGCCTCATCAAGAACCGCAAGCTTCACATGATCAAGCTTAAGGGTACGCCTTCTCATATGATCCATTATTCTGCCCGGAGTACCGATAACGATATTTGCTCTTTTAAGACGTGTTATCTGTCTGTCCATGGGTGCACCGCCGTATACCTCAACAGGACGTATACCCTCGCAGTATTTTGTCAGCTTTTTTATTTCTTCACAGCATTGTATTGCAAGCTCTCTTGTCGGGAGCATGATAATTGCAAGCACATGGCTTTTGTCATTTTCATGCGTAATCATTTCTATTGCAGGTACGGCGAAGGCAACGGTTTTGCCTGTACCTGTCTGTGAACGGCCGATAATATCCTTGCCGCTTCTCATGGCGGGGATAGCCTTTTTCTGTATTGCTGTTGGCTCGTCAAAGCCGAGGTCATTTATTGCCCTTTGTATTCCCTCAGGAAGTAAAAGCTCACTGAAACCGTTGGAAACGGAATTATTTATCATTTGATTTCCTCACTTTTCCTTTTATAACTCATTTATTCTAACAGAGATGATGCTTTTTGTCAAACAAAAAGAACAAAAAATACCCCAAAAAAGCATATTAAAATGATGCTTGCAGAAATAATTTCCCCTTTTTAGACTTTACGGACAAACTGAGACAAATTTTTGTTGATTTTGTCATCAACCACAACAGATATTGCATGAAATAGAGAGGGTACACAATATATTGTGTTTTGGAGAAAATTGCCTTGTCCATAAAAGCATAAAGAAATATAACCTGATAGGTAATTTTATGTAGTTTGCACGATAATTCGGTAAAGATTCTCCAAACGGTTGACAAAAGTCGGAAACAGCTATATATTTTATTTAGACTTATATTATATGTAATAAAAACAAGGACATTACAGAGGGGAGAGGCTTTAAATGGATATTAAAAATGCAGAGGCTTGGGAAGGCTTTGAAGGAAGACTCTGGAAATTAGAAGTAAATACCAGAGATTTTATTCAGAAGAACTATCGTCCTTATGACGGAAATGAATCCTTTCTTGAAGGTCCGACCGAGGCAACAAATTACCTGTGGGATAGGGTACAGCGTTTCCAGAAGGCTGAACGTGCCAAAGGCGGTATTCTTGATATGGAAACAAAGGTTGTTTCAGGTCTTACAGCATACGGTGCAGGATATATAGATGAAGATCATCCCGAGTATGAGAAGGTAGTAGGACTGCAGACGGATCTGCCTCTTAAGAGAGCTTTCATGCCCTACGGCGGTATCAAAATGGCAGAGCAGGCTTGCACTACCAACGGATATGAGCCGGATCAGGAGCTTCACAGGATATTCAGCGAATATTTCACCACACATAATCAGGCTGTATTTGATGCTTATACTCCCGAAATGAAGGCTGTCCGCCATGCAAAAATAATTACAGGACTTCCCGACACCTACGGCAGAGGAAGAATTGTCGGTGACTACAGAAGAATTGCACTTTACGGAATAGATTTTCTTATTGAAAAGAAGCAGAAGGATCTTGCAAACTGTGGCGATGGTACAATGACAGACGAGGTCATCAGACTTCGTGAAGAGATCGCAAAGCAGATACGCGCTCTTAAGGGCATGAAGGAAATGGCAAAGATCTACGGCTATGACATTTCAGGTCCCGCAAAGAATGCAAGAGAAGCAGTTCAGTGGCTTTATTTCGGATACCTTGCTGCAATCAAGACTCAGAACGGTGCAGCAATGTCTGTAGGCAGGGTATCAACCTTCCTTGATATTTATATACAGAGAGATCTTGACAGGGGTATTCTTACAGAGAAGGAAGCTCAGGAGCTTATTGACCATATGGTAATGAAGTTCCGTATTGTAAAATTTGCGCGTATCCCTTCATATAATCAGCTTTTCTCAGGCGATCCGGTATGGGCAACGCTTGAGGTAGGCGGAATAGGCGTTGACGGACGTTCAATGGTAACAAAGAACGATTTCCGTTTCCTGCATACGCTTGAGAATATGGGACCTTCACCCGAGCCTAATCTTACAGTTCTTTACTCATCCGCACTTCCCGATAATTTCAAGAGATATGCTTCAAGGGTATCAATAGAGACCAGCTCCGTACAGTATGAAAATGATGATGTAATGAAGCCGGTATGGGGTGATGATTACTCCATATGCTGCTGCGTATCCGCAACACAGACAGGCAAGGAGATGCAGTTCTTCGGAGCAAGAGCAAATCTTGCAAAATGTCTTCTTTATGCAATAAACGGCGGTGTTGATGCAAAGAGCAGAGATCAGGTCGGCCCCATGCTCAGACCTATCACCACAGAATACCTTGATTATTATGAGGTAATAGATAAATTTGAAAAGATGATGGATTGGCTTGCGGGGGTATATGTAAACGCGCTCAACCTCATCCATTATATGCATGATAAATACTACTATGAGGCTGCCGAAATGGCACTTATAGATACTGATGTAAGACGTACCTTTGCAACAGGTATTGCAGGTTTTTCACACGTTGTAGACTCACTCAGCGCAATAAAGTATGCTCATGTCAGAACTATCCGCGATACAGACGGATTTGTTCTTCACTTTGAGGCAGAGGGTGATTTCCCGCGTTACGGAAATGACGATGACCGCGCTGATGATATTGCAGTATGGCTGCTCGGCACCTTCCTCGATAAGATAAAGAAGCACCATACCTACAGAAATTCCGAGCCTACCACATCTATTCTTACTATCACATCAAATGTTGTATACGGTAAGGCTACATCGGATATGCCCGACGGCAGACCTGCCGGAGCACCGCTTTCACCGGGCGCTAACCCCAGCTACGGTGCAGAAAAGAACGGACTTCTTGCTTCTCTTAATTCCGTTGCAAAGCTTCCTTATCACTGGGCGCTTGATGGTATTTCAAATACACAGACAATCAGTCCTGATGCTTTGGGACATTCAATGGAGGAGCGCATTACAAATCTTGTTCAGGTAATGGACGGATATTTTGACCAGGGCGCACATCACCTCAATGTAAATGTATTTGGTACAGAAAAGCTGATCGATGCAATGGAGCATCCGGAGAAAGAAGAGTATGCAAACTTTACTATCCGTGTTTCAGGATATGCTGTTAAGTTTATTGACCTTACAAGAGAGCAGCAGCTTGATGTAATTGCCCGTACCTGCCATAAGACACTTTAATAAAATGCTGTTCCCTTCGCTGCTTTATGTATCGGAGGGAATATCTGTATATAGGAGGATCATCATGCTGTCAGAAACAGATGAAAACATTATCGGAAGAGTTCATGCTTTGGAGACCTTCGGACTTGTAGACGGTCCCGGCGTAAGATATGTAATATTTTTAAGCGGATGCAGAATGAGATGCCGTTTTTGTCACAATCCCGATACATGGAGCGATAAGGGAGAGGAATGGACTGCAAGGGAATTGTTTGACAGAGCAAAAAGATATAAGACCTACTGGAAGAATAACGGCGGGATAACCGTCAGCGGAGGAGAACCCCTTCTTCAAAAGGAATTTGTATATAGTCTTTTCGCCCTTGCAAAGAGAGAGGGTATCCATACAGCTCTTGATACAGCAGGACAGCCGTTTTCTGAGGATAAGGAATGGATGGAGCGCTTTGAGGAACTGATGAGCGTTACCGATCTTGTGCTGCTTGATTTGAAGCAAATGGATCCGAGAGGACATAGGGAGCTTACCGGAGTTGACAATACCAATATTCTGAAAATGGCTCGTTGGCTTTCCGATAACGGTAAGAAAATGTGGATACGTCATGTTCTTGTTCCGGGAGTAACAGATGATAAAGAAGACCTGTTGAAGATGAGAGAATTTATTGACAGTCTGAAAACTGTTGAAAGGGTAGAGGTGCTTCCGTATCATACCCTCGGACTTATTAAGTGGAAGGAACTGAATATTCCTTATACGCTTGAAGATGTACCAACTCCGACCGAGGAACAGGTCAGACAGGCTGAGGAAATACTTGTCAGATAATAATATTATAATAAACTATTCCGGCTGCTTCATTTTTATATGGAGCAGCTTTTTTGATGATAAAGAAAAATGAATAATAGATAAAATATAAGATATATTTGAATTTTTTTACGATAATCCTACAAAAGTGTATTTTTTATGTCAGAAAACGGGAAAAAATACGGTAAGAGTCCTTAATATTTCCCGAAAAAATGTTATAATATAAAATGCCTTATCAGTGACAGATTTTTTATATCAGGAGGAATACCTTATATGAAAACAATAATACAGTCGTTTGAAAAAACAGTAAATACATTTCCCGATAAGACAGCAGTAAATGATGAGATAAGCTCTCTAAGCTATACCGAACTGAGAGACAGTGCAAAAAGGATAGGTACGTCTCTTGCCGTTTCAGGAAAAAGAAAAGGCGCTGTTGCGCTTTATCTGAAAAAGACTCCGGTTTGCGCGGCAGCAATGCTCGGAACTGCATACAGCGGAAATTTTTATGTTGTAATAGATACAGCAATGCCGGTCGAGAGAATTAAGTCAATTTTCGCAGCGGTAAAGCCATTTGCGGTAATATATGAGGAGGAACTTTCAGAAAGTCTGAATGATATCGGTTTTGAAGGATTAAGTCTTACTTCTGCAGAAGCGCTTTCAGCTGAGGCAGATGATAAGCTTTTATCTGAAATTCAATGCAAAATGACATCAACTGATTTATTGTATTGCCTGTTTACCTCTGGTTCTACAGGAGTACCGAAGGGAACGGCAGTAACTCATGGAAATGTACTTTCCTATACCGATTGGTTTATAAATACATTTGATATTACAAGTGAAACTATATTCGGAAGCCAGACTCCATTTTATTTCAGTATGTCGGTAACTGATTTTTATTCTTCACTCAGGACGGGGGCACAGCTTGCAATAATACCGAAGAAGTATTTTGCATTTCCTGTAAAGCTTGTTCAGTATATGAATGAAAAAAAGGTCAATACTATTTACTGGGTTCCGTCGGCACTTTGTATAGCGGCAAATATGGATCTTTTCAAATATATGAAGCCCGAATATCTCCGCACAGTTCTTTTTGCGGGAGAGGTAATGCCTGTAAAGAAGCTGAATTACTGGATAAGCTATTATCCGGATGTAAAGTATGCAAATCTGTTCGGTCCCACGGAGACCACCGATATTTGTACTTATTATACAGTTGACCGAAGCTTTGAGGACAGCGAAGCGCTGCCCATAGGAGCTGCCTGTGATAACTGCTCAGTTGCGGTCATTTCCGAGGACGGAAAGGAATGTGCGCCCGGAGAAGAGGGAGAGCTATATGTCGGAGGTCCGTTTGTTGCTGCTGGATATTATAATAATCCGGAAAAGACAGCGGAGGCATTTGTTCTTAACCCGCTGCAAAGCGCATATCCGGAAATAGTATATAAAACAGGCGACATTGTAAAGTACAATGACCGCGGAGAATTGCTCTACTGCGGAAGAAAGGATTTTCAGATAAAGCACATGGGCTACCGCATAGAGCTTGGTGAAATAGAAAACGCTGCTCTTGCGGAAGAGGGGCTGAAAAGCTGTGCTTGTCTTTTCGATAAAATAAATGATAAGATAATAATTGTTTATGAAGGCTCGCTTTCAGAGGATGAGCTTTTATCAGCGCTCAAAAAGCGAGTTCCCGATTATATGATGCCTGCGGTTTATAAGAAGCTTGCTGCTATGCCGCATAACAGCAACGGAAAAATCGACCGTGCGCTTTTAAAAAAGGAATACTGTCCTCAATAAATGCTGATAAAGCCGATAGGCTTTTGAAAATAAAAATACAAAGGAGAAATTAAAATGGAAAAGCTTTTAGAAATTCTTGAAGAGGTAAAACCCGGTGTTGATTTTGAAAATGAGACTGAGCTTGTAGATTCAGGAATACTTGATTCTATGACAATTATACGTCTTGTTACTGCAATTTCGGATGAATATGATATTGAGATAACTCCGCTTGATCTTGTTCCCGAGAACTTCAATTCTGCAAAAGCAATCTATGAGCTTATAGAAAGACTCAGCGACTAAGGAGGAGTTTTTGCTTGAATTTTTACAGTTATCTTTATTTCTTGTGTTTTGCTCTGGCAACGTATGTTGTATATCTCATATTTCCGAAGAAAGCAAGATGGACTGTACTGCTTCTGTCCGGCACCGCATTTTATCTGTTTGAAAATCTGCAGCTTGCGGTATTTTTGTTTGCTGCGGCAGTTTGCACATTTTTTACAGGAAAGGTATTGACATCACTTCAGGAGAGATTCAATACTGAAAAAAAAGAGCTTCCGAAGGATGAAAAAAAGAAGCTGAAGGCATATTATACAAAGCAGAAAAAGATGGTCGTACTATCCGCTGTTCTTGTAAATCTCGGTATGCTGCTTGTGCTGAAATATACCGGCTTTTTTACATATATGCTTGCAGCGTTTATGAGACCATTCGGTTTTTCAGCGGAAGTCAAACCGTTATCATTTGCTCTTCCGCTGGGCATATCATATTACACATTACAGTCGATAGGTTATATTGTTGACACATACAGAGGAAAATACAAGGCAGAGAAGAATTTTGCGAAGCTGGCATTGTTTCTGAGCTTTTTTCCGCAGATGACTGAGGGCCCAATCGGGCGCTATGACCATCTCATGCCTCAGCTGACGGCGGGCAAGGGTTACAGCAGCGAACGCTTTACAAAAGCTGCCGTACTCATACTCTGGGGACTATTCAAGAAAACAGTAATTTCCGACCGCGCATCATATATGGCATCTACTGTTTTCAATGATTATCCGAGATACAGCGGAACGCTGATAGCGGTTGCTGTTATACTGTATACCGTACAGCTTTATACCGATTTTTCCGGCTGTATAGATATAATGTCAGGAACAGCGCGTTTATTTGGCGTGGAGCTGTCCGAAAACTTCCGCCAGCCATTCTTCTCAAAGACGGTTAGTGAATTCTGGAGAAGATGGCATATCAGTCTGGGAACATGGTTCAAGGATTATGTATTCTATCCTGTATCGCTTTCAAAGCCATTCGGAGCATTGACTAAGATTTGTACAAAGAGCATGACAAAATTCTGGGCTTCAATTGTTCCGACAGCCAGCGCGCTTTTGGTAGTATGGCTTGGCACAGGTCTGTGGCATGGCGCGGATATAAAGTATGTTGTATACGGATTATATTATTTCCTGATAATGCTGATAGGAATGGTTACAGAGCCTCTGTGGATAAAGCTTTCGGATAAGCTTAAGCTTGATCGTAAATCAGGCATTGCCGAAGGTCTTCGCGTATTCAGGACAATAATTCTTGTATGCTTTGGCATGGCATTGTTCAGAGTGGATTCCGTCACTGATTTCGGAGCAATAATCGGTAAGATATTTGCATTTCAGGATCTCAATGATATAGTAAACGGTCAGCTCTTTGCGCTTGGTACCGACTGGCAGGATTTTATAATCATAGGCTTGGGAATACTCACTCTCCTGATCGTTGGTATACTTAAGGAAGGCAAAAAGGATGTCCTCGGCGCTGTTTCAACAGGGAGGATATATATAAAATGGCCGGTACTTATGGCGCTTATCATAGCGGTTATCATTCTTGGCGCATATGGTGCCGATTACGGTGAAGTCGATAATATTTACGCACAGTTTTAGGTGATAAAATGGAAAAGAAGGAAAATAAAGAAAAAAATAATAAGGGTATTCTGACATATGCTTTAAAGGGAGTCAGAATACTCGGATTTTTCCTGATCCTCGGTATATTGCTTTATATGTTACAGTGTATGTATTATCCTAAATACAACGATCAGGATAATGGAATGTACGACCAGAATGCCCATGCTTTTTATGCCGAGCCGGAGAATACTCTTGATGTAGTGTTTATGGGAAACAGCGAAGCCTATTCAGCCTTTTCGCCGTTGGAGCTTTGGCATGAGTATGGCATGACATCCTTTGTCTGTGCTAAGGGCGCATCGAGCATGGCAGAGATAGAGTATAACCTTACGGAATTTCTTAAGACACAGAAGCCGAAGGTAGTAGTGCTTGAGACTGATGTGGTATTTGCTCCATACACTACGAAAAAGCTTTTTGATAAGAATTTTCAAGATGAGGTCGAAACAGGAATTCCGATTATACGTTACCACAACAGATGGAAGTATACCGGACCAAAGCAGTGGTTTTCACCGATCGAATATTCATGGAAATCGCCCTCCAAGGGACAGATGATAATATCTGTTTCAGAGCCTTATGAAAGCGAAAAGCTTGATTTGCCGGACGGAGCAGGGGAGGATTATCTTAATGGCAGGATAAATCCGATTACAAAATACTATGTAAACAGGATCAAAAGCATATGCGAAGAAAACGGTATCAGTCTGATACTTGTTTCCGTTCCCAATACATTGACAGGCAGCAAGAAAAACTATCAGGCTTTGAATAAATATGCGGAGCAAATCAAGGTGCCTCTTCTTGATTTACAAAAGGAAGAAGCCTCTGTCGGTCTTGATTGGACAAAGGATACCCGTGACGGCGGGGTTCATCTGAATACAAGAGGAGCAAGAAAGGTTTCACTTTTTGTAGGGGAGCGCATTAAGAAAAATTATGATATCCCTGACAGAAGGGGAAGCGATACGCTTTCTGATCTGTGGGATATGGATTATAATGATTATAAGAAAGTAGTTGGCGGATATCTGAAATAAAGATCCGGAGGACAGAAAATGATAAGTGATAGGAAGGCTGCAATTTTTGATTTTGACGGAACGCTTGCAGAATCAATGTATGTATGGTCGAAGGTAGACAAGGATTTTCTTACAGAGAGAAATATACCTGTCACAGAGGAATATACAGATAAAATGCGCGGTATGTTTTTTGAAACAGCAGCGGCATATACAAAAAATACATACGGACTGAATGAAAGTGTTGAGGAGATAATGCAGGTATGGCTTGATATGGCGCATGATGAATATGCAAATAATGTACGATTTAAGCCGGGAGCAGCTGAATACCTCAGACAGCTCAAAAACCGCGGATATCTTCTCGGAATGGCTACCTCCAATAATCCGTATCTTCTGATGCCGTGTCTTGCGAATAACGGACTTGAAGGAATTTTTGACTGTATCTGTTATACTTCCGAGGTAGGCTTTAATAAGAGCAATCCGGCTATATATCTTTATACAGCGGAAAAACTCGGAGTCAGACCTGAAAACTGTACCGTATATGAGGATATCATAGAGGGCATAGAAAGCGCAGCGGGAGCAGGTATGTCAACGGTTGCGGTATATGATAGCATGAATCACAAATATCTTGATAGAATAAAGTCAGCCGCAGATAAATTTATAAAAAGCTATTATGAACTTCTTGACGAATAAGGAGAATAATAATATAATTAGTATGTGTCAGCGGCATTCTGACCGCAGATAACGAATTCAATACAAGGAGTAATTCAAAATGAAAACAAGAATCGGAATACTCGGCTACGGCAATCTTGGAAGAGGAACGGAAATAGCTGTTAAGGCTGCGCCGGATATGGAGCTTGCAGCGGTATTTACAAGAAGATCACCCGAAAGCGTTAAAATACTTACAGAGGGAGTGCCTGTTGTAAGCGTTAATGAAATAGAGGCATGGGCAGATAAGATAGATGTACTTGTTCTCTGCGGAGGTAGTGCAACTGATCTTCCCGTACAGACACCGAAATATGCAAAGCTTTTCAATGTAATTGACAGCTTTGATACTCATGCAAGAATACCTGAGCATTTTGCAAATGTTGACGCTGCCGCAAAAGAGGGCGGAAAGGTAGCAATGATCTCAGTTGGCTGGGATCCCGGTCTGTTCTCTCTCAATCGTGTATACGGAAGCGCAATACTTCCGGACGGAAATGACTACACCTTCTGGGGCAAGGGTGTAAGCCAGGGACATTCAGATGCAATACGCAGAGTAAAGGGTGTAAAGAATGCTAAGCAGTACACCGTACCCGTACAGGCTGCTCTTGATTCAGTCAGAAACGGTGAAAATCCTGAGCTTACCACACGTCAGAAGCACCTGAGAGAATGTTATGTAGTTCTTGAGGAGGGTGCAGATGCAGCAGCAGTAGAGAAGGAAATCAAGGAGATGCCCAACTACTTTGCTGATTATGATACAACTGTACACTTCATTTCCGAGGAAGAGCTTCTTACAAATCATGCAGGGATGGCACACGGCGGTTTTGTATTCCGCAGCGGCTGCACAGGAGTGAATAAGGAGAATAAGCATATTATTGAATACAGACTTACTCTTGATTCAAACCCCGAGTTTACTACAAGCGTGCTTATTGCATATGCAAGGGCAGCAAAGCGTATGTATGATGAGGGAATAAGAGGAGCAAAGACCGTACTTGATGTTCCGCCGGCATACCTCAGCACAATGTCTGGCGAGGAGCTTCGCGCACACTGTCTCTGATAGGAAAAAATATCGCATCGACTGTTTTTTAGGACAGCCGATGCGTTTTTTTATTCTATTGATTTTAGTGATTCGACCATGCTGACCTTTTTCATTCGGAAGAACATGATGAAGTTTACAAACAGTGAGAAAACAACGGTCAGTGCAAAGCCGATGAGATAGCTCATAATGGTGACATACTTCGGGAACATAATAATTTCCATCTGAAGAGCATCAATAATAAAGCTGATAAACAGGGTGCCGAGCGGTAAGCCTGCCAATGCTCCTGCAACTGTAAGGAAAATATTTTCCCTGTAGATATAGCTTGCTGTTTCGAGGTCATAGAAGCCGAGAACCTTTATTGTAGCGATTTCGCGTATTCTTTCAGAAATATTGATGTTTGTAAGGTTATACAGAACGACCATTGCCAGCATCGCAGCGCAGAGAACGACAACAAATACAATAATATTAAGTGAATCAAGTGTTGAAATGATTCCTTCGAGCTGTTCTTTAAGAAGAAAAACTGTAAGGATATCATCATCTTCCATCCATTCATCTGCAATAGCCTTTTCATTTTGTTTGCCGTCTTCAGTCAGCTGAGTATAGACGATATGATATTTATTTGTTTTGCCGGTTATTTTTTCATAGTATGCCGGAGTCATGCAGATATAGTTTCCGGCGTAGTTTTCTGCAATATCAGTTATATCGACAGTATAAGGAGTATCGTCTATATTGATAATGGCTTTTTCGCCTTTACCGGCACCGATAAGCTGAGAAATGCGTTCGGAAATAATAATACCATTATCGGTCAGAGTTTTTTTCTCATGTGTTACCCGGTCACGGAGGTGGAAAAACTTTTCAAAATCATTTATATCAGAAGCGACGATATAATAATAGTTGAATTTTTTTTCGTTCTGAGTATTCTGTATAGAAATGTTATTCTGGTCAACCAGCGCAGTTTCAGCGAAGCGTTTATCTGCATGGAACTTAGACATCAAATAAGCTTTTTCCTGAACTGTACCTCCGCTTTTAAGAGAATAGATCTCATCATAGACAGTTAATTCATCATATTGCAGAGGTGCTATCACGCTTAACGAATCCTTAAGTCCCAATCCTCCGATAATAAGGGCAGTACATCCTGCTATACCGATAACGGTCATAAGAAGCCTTGACTTATATCTGAAAAGATTTCTGAAGGTCACCTTTGTAATAAAGTTGAAAACAGCCCAAAGAGGGGTAATATATTCAAGAAGGATACGTTTACCTGGCTTTGGAGCCTTCGGACGCATAAGAGAAGCCGGATTCTGTTTAAGCTCACCCATACAGGTGATAACAGAAACAACGCAGGTACAAAGTATTCCTGTTGCCGCCGAGAAGATAAAGCTTTGGTAGTCAATAGAAAGGATAGTCGGCGGAAGGGTATAGAGCATAGAATATGTATCTACGATAATAAAGGGGAGTGATGAAATACCTATCACAGCTCCGGCAATACTTCCCGAGACGGAGGCAAGGGCAGAATAGATCAGATACTTGGAAATTATCTTGAAATTGCTGTAGCCGAGAGCCTTAAGGGTACCTATCTCAGTACGCCGTTCTTCGACCATTCGTGTCATTGTTGTCAGACATACGAGAGCCGCAATAAGAAGGAAGAAAACAGGCAATACTGCTGCAACCTTATCAACGCGGAGAGCATCCTCTATCAATCCCGAAAAACCTGTATTATCTGTACGGTCAAAGATTATCCATCTTGCATCATCAAGATTTGAAATATTTTCTCTTGCATCAGCAAGCTTTGCTTCTGCATCCGCAAGCTGAGTTCTTGCCTCAGCTTTACCAGCGGCGAGCTTTTCTCTTGCCGACTTCATTTTAAGCATAGCGGAGGCTTTTTCGGTAAGAAGCTCTTCTTTACCCTTTTCGAGTTCCTTTTCGCCCTCAGTCAGTTTATTTTCAGCCTGCTGAAGTTCAAGCATACCCTGAACAAGGGCAGTATCATATTCAAGCTTACCTGTTTCAAGCTGAGATTTTGCGGAATCGAGCTGAATTTTAGCATCATTGAGCTGTGCCATACCTTCTGCTTTTTTTTGTTCAAAGGCTTTGTTTGCTTCTTCAAGCTGAGCCTTTGCGTCATTAAGCTTTTTTTCGCCCTCTTCAAGCTGATCCATACCGCTGTCATATTGCTTTGCATATTCATTGACCTTGCTTTTATATTCATCAAGCTTATCATATAGTGCGGTAAGTTCAGTGTCTGAGCCTGTTATGAGCTCAAAGTCATTTATTTTCCGTTCTGTTTCTTCAATGATACTATTGCACAGCTCAATAGCGCTTCTGAGCAGATTCAGTTTGGTTTCTGCCTGAGGCTTAGTTGTTTCATAGAACAGCTTATACTGTGTATCAAATTCTCCTTGAGCCTTATCAAGCTGAGACTGAGCCTTTGATATTTCGGTATCGAATTGAAGCTTGCCCTTGTTGTACTGAGCCAGACCTTCGTCATATTTTGCCTGACCTTCCGTGAGTTTAGCCTTTCCTTCTTCAATACCGTCATTGTATTTCTTTTTGCCTTCTTCAAGCTGTTCTTTTCCGTCTGCCAGTTCCTTTTCGCCGTCATTAAGCTTTTTTATGCCTTCACTAAGCTTATCAGCCATTTCCTGTTGACCGTCATAAAGCTCCTTTTCACCGTCGGAAATTGTATCCTCTGCTTCCTTCTTTTTTTCATTGAATTCCGCTTCCGCATCGGAAAGCTCTTTTTTCGCATCAGCAAGAGTAGTATTGCGAAAGACATCTATTCTTTCGTCAGACAGCTTCTGAAAATCATCTTTTTCTTTTTTGATCTCGTTTTTGTATTCATCCGAAAAAGAATCGTAGTATAATTCCGAAGCCTTTGTAGTGACATAAGCATTTGTATAACGTTCAGTGATGAACTGATCGGGCTGAAGCATGATATAGAAAGAAATTTTACCGTCTCCTACAGTAGTATTGCCTCTTTGATAAGTAAGATAAAGCGGAGTATCAATTACACCGACGACCTTATACTCAAGCTGTTTAATAAATTCCTTTGTTTTTATATTATCGGTTTGTTCGTTAAACCTGATCTTATGCCCCAGCTTCATTCCCTTAGAACGGAAATAATAGCTGTCAATTACACATTCGCCGTCAGCGGAGGGATATCTGCCTTCAACCAGAATAGTTTCATTTATCAATTTGTCAGCAGTATCAGTTTTTTCCGGTAAGGAATATACCCTTACAACAGAGTCGATATTATTATCTGTTACAATTAAGTCCGAGCAGTATCCGGCTAAAATATCAACGGTTTCATCCATATTTTTAATAGCCCTGATATCATCATCATCAAAGCCGGCAGTTGAAACGATACGGATATCCATGAGATTATTTTTTTGCAGATAATCATAGCTGGTCGTTATCATACTTGGACTTGAGGACTTTATTCCCGAGAAAAATCCGGTACTGAGTGCGATAATGGCAAATATGGAAAGAAATCTTGATTTGGAATGTTTAATTTCTCTGAAAATATTTTTAGTAAGAGCTTTCATATAACACCTGTCCTGTATGAAGAGTTACCATTCTATTTTTTCAATAGGGATAGGAGCTTCATTTACTACATTACTGATGACCTTACCGCTTCTCATGCTGATAACGCGGTCAGCCATAGGAGTGATAGCAGAGTTATGGGTGATAAGTACAACTGTCATACCGTCCTCCTTGCATTTTGTCTGTAGGAGTTTAAGTATATTCTTACCGGTACTGTAATCGAGAGCACCGGTCGGCTCATCACAAAGAAGGAGCTTTGGCTTTTTGGCAAGAGCGCGGGCAATTGAAACACGCTGCTGTTCACCGCCGGAAAGCTGAGCGGGGAAATTGTTTTTTCTGTCGTGAAGTCCCACCGAATCGAGGGCAGCTGAGGCATCCATATGATCCCTGCAAATCTGAGTTGCAAGCTCTACATTTTCTTTTGCGGTAAGGTTGGGTATAAGGTTATAGAACTGAAAAACAAAACCGATATCATATCTTCTGTAGGAAGCAAGCTCCTTGCTGTTAAGGTGGCTGATATCCTTTCCGCCGACGATGATTTTTCCCTCGTCACAGCTGTCAATACCTCCGAGAATATTCAGAACGGTAGTTTTTCCGGCGCCGCTCAGTCCAACAACAACGGCAAATTCACCTTCATTTATAGAGAAGCTTACGCCGTTAGCAGCATTTATAGTTACTTCACCCATTTTATAGCGTTTATATACATTATTGAATTCTACGAAATTTTCCTGCACTATTATTCCTCATTTCTGTTTTGAAGGGATCATAATGAATTTTCATCGAGCCAGAGCTTTGCTGCATCAGCAACCTGCTTAAGAGCCTCCTCGTCAAACGGCGATTTCAGACCTGCTGTTTCTACAAGTTCGGTAAATGTCATTGTACCTGCCTTTTTGACAAGTCTCATATATTTTTTCCATGCTGTATTGTGATCCTTTTGCATCAGGCACCAGAATTCCAGTGCGGCGGTCTGAGCAAGACAATAATCGATATAGTAGAAGGGGTTTTCATAAATGTGCATCTGACGCTGCCAGCCCCTGCCTTCTCCGTAGAAGGGAGAACCGTCAAGCTTAAGCCATGGAGTATATTCATTCAAAAGCTTTGCCCAGACCTCATGGCGCTGCTGAGGTGTCATATCGGGCTTTTGATATACGATATGCTGAAAATGGTCTACCATAGCGCCGTACGGAATGAATGTTATTGCGCCGAAAAGATGATTATATCTGAATTTAGCGGCATCCTTGCCGAAGAATTCATCACTTTTTCTCCAGCCGAAGAATTCCATAGTCATAGAGTGTATCTCACAAGCATCGAGAGTCGGGCTTTGAAGTGAACGCGGAAAAATATTGCGCGCCATATAATATGCAAAGGCGTGACCTGCTTCATGTGTTATGACTTCGACATCATCAGCGGTACCGTTGAAGTTAGAGAAGATGAAGGGCAGCTTATAATCAGAAAAGCTTGTGCAGTAGCCTCCGCCTGCCTTGCCCTTTTTGCTGAGTACATCCATAAGCTCATTTTCGAGCATGGTATCAATAAATTCGGAGGTTTCAGGAGAAAGACCGTGATAAAGCTCCTTGCCGGTATTCAGAATATCCTCAGGAGTACCGACAGGCTTCGGATTTCCGTCCCTGAATCTGAGAGCAGCATCGGAGAAGCTGAGCGGATAATCAAAGCCGGTACGCTTTGCCTGCTCACGATAGAGCCTGTCAGCGACCGGAACGATATATTTAACGACAGCCTGTCTGAATTTTTCAATATCAGCAGGAGTATAGCAGTTTCTCATCATTTGAAGGTAACCGAGTTCAACAAAGTTGTCATAGCCGAGTTTTTTAGCCATTTCAGTTCTCAGCTTCACCATTTTATCGAATATATCATCAAGTTCTTCAGAATGTTCTTTATAGAAAATGCCTTCGGCGAGCCATGCATTTTTTCTGATATTATCATCCTCAGACTGCTTGAAAGGGGACATTTGCGAGATAGTACGCTTTTCTCCCTCAAAATCTATCTGAGCGCTTGCAAGCAGTTTCTGATAAGTGGTTTCAAGCTTGTTAGTGCTTTGTGTTTCGGGTATGATTTCGGGTGAGAACGATTTCAAAGAAATTTCTGCATTTTTAAAAAGCAGTGTACCGTATTTTTCTTCAAGCTGTGTGCGGAATGGTGTTTCGGTAAGCAGTCTTGAAAAGCTCTGATCAAGTTCGGCGAAAAGCGGTGATATTTCATCAATGTAGGCTATTTCATTTTCATAGAATTCATCAGAGGTATTGATCGTGTTTCTTGTATAAGCGAGACTTATCATTGTATCAATATGGGAAACAAGCTCATCCCATTCAATAAAGGCTTTATCTGCTTCTTCAAAGGAAGAAGCTTCTGAGAAGTATTTTTTTATTTTTTCGGCATCCGATTTAGCTTTATCAAAATCGGGACGTTCGTATTTCATTTCGGAAAATTTCATAAGTATCAGCTCCTGTTGCTATAATTGCATACACATATTTTACCCTAATATGAATAAAAAATCAATGAAAAAAAGCTGTAATAATAAAAAAACGCACAGCCAATAAAGACTGTGCGGAAAAGAATTATTTCTTTGTAACAAGCTCACCGGACTGTTTGAAGATACTGTTTGCCGGAACGAAGCCCCTTACCATTGAAAGCGGATAGACATTGGTATTTTTGCCTATGACCGTACCGGGATTAAGAATAGCGTTGCATCCTACTTCAACATGATCGCCGACCATAGCGCCGAATTTTTTAAGACCTGTTTGCAGTTTTTCATCACCGACTTTAACAGTAACGAAAGTTTTGTCGGATTTAAGGTTAGAGGTTTTTGCGCCGGCACCAAGATGAGAATAATGCCCGATTATCGAATCGCCGACATAATTGTAATGGGGGAGCTGGGCATTATCAAAGACAATGCAGTTTTTCAGTTCGCTTGAGTTTCCGATAACAGCGCCGGAGCCGACGATAGCGCTTCCTCTTATGAAAGCGCAGTGACGAATTTCCGCGCCCGGACAAATAATAAGCGGACCGTGAAGGTAAGCGGATTCCATAATGTTGGCATCCTTTGCTACCCAGATATCCTCACCGCGCTGTTCATAGATATCCTTTGGGAGAGTGGGACCGATTTTTTTTATGAAATCGGATATTTTCTGAAGAGCTTCCCACGGATATGTAAGTCCCTCAAAAAGCTTTGCTGCAATTGTGTGTGAAAGATCATACATTTCACTTATCGTAAGCTGATTTGAATTCATTGTTGAAATTCCTCCTAAAAAATAAAGTCATCTTCATCAGCCTCCATATAGAAAGCCCAGTTGTCATCAGAAAGCTTACCCGCAAGGAAGGTGATCGTGCGGGAATCTGTTTCAATTTCATATATGGAAAAGCTGTAAGGATCTTTGGTTTTCGGATCAAGGACGATATCACATTTACCTGTTGACCGCCATTTATATGAAAATACGTCAATTCCTTTTATACAGAATTTTTTTCCGTTGGATTTACCAAGAAAGGTATAGTCCTTCATGTAAGTATTACCTCCTGAATTCAGCCCATAGGGGTATTACTGATCGATTTGATCAGATATCCCTCATCGGTCTGTTTTAATGCAAAATTACAGTTGTAAGGGTATGTTCCGGCGGGGGCTTCCTCACCGTTGTCAAGTGTATGGACATCCTTGTATTCTATTTCAAATGCAGCGGGTACGTTCATAATATCACCGTCCATAGTGATCTGATCGGAATGTAGTGTAGTTATTTTTGCCGATATAATATCCCTTGAATAATTCAGAAAGCCTGTTTCGTTATAATTCCAGATAAAATCCTCTGTAGAATAAAGAGTTACGGCACTATGGTCGTGTTCAGTGAGAGCTGTCATATAGTTTTCAAGAAGAAGCATAATAGCAGCATCTCTTTCAGTATCCTCAGTAAGATAGCTAATTTCCGGAACAGCGCTGATCTCGTCAGGCTCGCTGATGCACCCGCAAAGCATTGAAGAAATAATTAAGCCGAAGAGCATACCGACAGCAAGATATTTTTTCATTTTTACAGCATTCCTCTTTGTCTGAGGTAGCTTATTATCAGCTCTACTGTGCCGTCAATACCAAGCTTTCCGCTGTCTATGCAAAGGTCATAATTATTAGGATCGCCCCATTTTCTTGTGGAGTAGTAGTTATAATAATTTGCCCTTGATTTATCTGTACGGGAAACAAAGGTCTGAGCCTTTTTTGAATTTACGCCATATTCATGTACGGCATATTCTACTCTTTTTTCGATATCGGCATAGATAAAAAGCCTTACACAGTCCTCTCTGTTTCTGAGTACATAATCCGCACAGCGACCGACGATAACACAGGGATCCGAGGATATCTTACGGATAACATCATGCTGTGCGAGGAAAAGCTTATCATTAAGCGGCATTTGAGGTTCGATCCTGAAGCCGTTATCAAGTGTTGCGGCAGCGCCGATCGAAAGAGAATACAGAAGGCTGTTGGTAGCTTTTTCATCGAGATTCTCTATAATATCAGGATCCATTCCGCTTTCCTTAGCGACAAGGGTAAGCAGATTTTTGTCATAATAAGCGATATCAAGCTTTTCTGCAAGCTGCTGACCGATTTTTCTTCCTCCGCTTCCGAATTGACGGGCAATAGTAATAACCATAAGACGACCTCCCTTTATATAATAATGGACAATAAAAGCATTTGAATTACGGATTTTGAATAATTCCATTACGCCCGGATTTATTATATCATATTTTTTATTGAATTTAAACAGTTTTTTACAATTTCTATACGATTATTTCTGTATCACAGTTAATTTAATGAAACAGGGTTGTAATTCTTTTGTATCAGAATTGTTGTTGACAAGGCTTCATTGAAAGAATATGATTAATAGGATAAATTATATGTAAGAACAGGACGGAGCTGAGCCAATTAGTGAATAAAAGAATAAGATTTTTATGTTTACTGACAGCAGCGGCATTACTTCTTTGTTTATGCGGGTGTAAGCGGCATAAGGAGGGACCGGAGGATCAGATCATAAATTATCGAATAGATTCGGAGCCGGTGACGCTTGATCCACAGATAGCGAATGATTCGGGCGCAAGGCTTATAATAATGAATATTTTTGAAGGACTTGTAAGGCTGGACAAGAATGATGATATCATTCCCGGAGCGGCAGCCTCATGGGATATAAGCGGGGATAAGATGAGATATACCTTTCATCTCCGTGACGGACTTAAATGGAATGACGGAACACCTCTTACGGCGGAAGATTTTGTATACGGATTAAAGCGTACTTTTGATCCGAGAACAATGTCAGATACAGCAGAAACACTTTTCTGTATCAAAAATGCCGAATCGATAAAAAAAGGCAAGACTGATGCTGATAATCTCGGAGTATATATAACCAATGAAAAGACGATAGTGATACAGCTTGAATATCCCTGCTCAGATTTTTTGCAGCTATTGACAACAGCGCCAGCAATGCCTTGCAACAAGGCATTTTTTGAAAAGACCACCGGTCAATACGGCAGGGAGGCGGATAAGCTTATCAGCAACGGTCCGTTTTATCTCAGGGAGCATGGCTGGGAGCATGACGGATATCTTTATCTGAGGTATAATGATTATTATAACAGTGATAAAAAGGCTGTACCCGCGGGTGTAAACGTCTATATAGGTGATCCTCCGTCAGATCCGGTTTCGGCTATTGAGAACGGAGATGTTGACTGTGCGGCGGTCACCGCAGCTCAGGCAGAAAGATGCGAATCACTGGAAATGGAGCTTACAGGCTTCGGTGATACAGAGTGGGGAATATCCTTCAATACAAAGGATGAGCTTCTGTCGAATAAGAATATCAGGTGCGCGCTGCTTGCGGCAATCGACCGTGAAAAAATCCTTAAGGAGTTTCCTGAGCACTGTACGGCAGCAAAGAATATAGTACCGGATTCCGCAGAGCTTGATGATATTTCATACAGAAAACTTGCAGGAGAGATCATTCCATCATATTCGGATAAAAGCCCAAAGGTGCTTCTGAGAGAGGGAATGAAAGAAGCAAAGGTAGATTCCATCACAAATATAACCATATTATGCTCAGATGATGAGGATACTCAATCAATTGTAAATAATATCATTGAATGTTGGAATTCACTTACAAACGGATATTTCAATAAAAAGCCCGTTCCTCTGTCGGAGCTTAAGGACAGGATAGAGGGCGGTAGGTTTGAGATAGTCATAGCTCCATTGACAATAGGCGGCAGTACGCCTGTCTCAACACTTGATTTGTTTTCGTCTGAAAGCAGATATAACTGTGCAAACCTTGCATCAGAGGAATACGACAGCCTTATTTCAGGGCTTCGCAGAAATCTTTCGGTTAATTCTGTTTCTCAGGTCAAGGATGCTGAGAAGTATCTTGCAGATAATGCAATATTCTATCCTCTTTATACAGAAAACAGATATTATGCGAGTGCTTCGGATGTAAAGGGGATTATTTTCCATCCGTTCGGAGCCGAGGCAGACTTCCGTCTGACAGAAAAACAGCCTCGATGATGACAAATTAAAAAAATGTATTGAAAAATTCCCTCAGGGATATTATAATTATAGTATACTCTGTTGCGAGTAAGAAATAATAAAAAGGAAAGGAATGAAAAAAATGACTCAGATCACAAAGGATACTATCATCGGCGATATTCTCGATATAGATGAAACAACAGCACCGTTGTTTCTTTCTATTGGTATGCACTGTCTCGGATGTCCTGCTTCAAGAGGCGAAACTATTGAGCAGGCTTGCATGGTTCACGGTGTAGATGCTGATGAGCTTGTTAAGAAGCTTAACGAGCATATCAATAATAAATAATTACAAATGAAGCCGCAGGGGGATAATTCTCTGCGGCTTTGTATATATACGGAGGCAGAAAAATGTTCAGTCTTGATGAAAGGCTGTCCTTGTGCGCGGAAATGGTCAGGGACGGCGTGAAAATAGCGGATATCGGCACAGATCATGCATATCTTCCGGTATGGCTTGCAAAAGAGGGAAGGATAAGCTCGGCAGTTGCCGCCGATGTCAGGCAGGGACCTCTTGAAAATGCTCTGCGGACGATCAATGCATATAATGCCGGTGAAAAAGTCAGAACTGTTCTCTCCGACGGACTTGATATGATACCAGAAAAAGAAGCGGATGATATTATTATGGCAGGGATGGGAGGAGAACTGATTGTAAAGCTTATTGACCGTACACCGTGGCTGAGGGATAAAAGCAAGCATCTGATACTCCAGCCTATGACGAGAGCGGATGTTCTGAGGAGGTATCTGTGTGAAAACGGATTTGAGATAAGTAAGGAGAAAGCTTGCATATCCTGTCATAAAAGCTACAGTGTAATGCTGTGCATATTTGACGGCAAAAAAAGAGAATGTACTGATGAATATGCCTATATCGGATGTCTGGGAAGCGATAAGTCTGTTGAAGCAAGAAGATATGCGGCTGTCATTCTCGGAAAGCTTGAAAAAAAGAGCCGCGGCTTTGAAGAAGGAACAAAAGAGTATAAAGAGATCAAAGCACTGATTCATAAGCTGCTTGAGATAACGGAGGAGATGTCAGAATGATAACAGCAGGAGAAATATATGAATATATTGATTCTATTGCGCCCTTTGAAACAGCAATGAGCTTTGATAATGTTGGCTTGCTTGTCGGTTCGGAGGAAACAATTACAGAGAAGGTATTGGTTTCACTTGATGTAAGCTCAAAAACTTTACAGGAAGCAAATGAAATAGGCGCAAGGATAATAGTGAGCCATCACCCGATAATATTCAATCCTCTGAAAAAGCTTTTGTCGGATAGTGTGCCGTACAAAGCGGCATCATTGGGAATAACAGTCATCAGCGCCCATACAAATCTTGATATAGCTGAATGTGGAGTAAATAATACGCTTGCGGATAGAGCAGGCGTTATTTATGAAAACGGAACTGACAGTTCATGTCATCTTTTTGGACGCTTTTCAAAGGAATATGACGAGGCAGAGGAACTTGCAGATGATTTGTGCTGTGCTTTAAGGTGTAAAGGCGTTAGATTTACAGAGAGAAATGGTAAGATCAGAAGCGTATGCATTGCCTGCGGAGCAGGAGGGGACAGTATTTTTGCGGCAGCGGCTAAAGATGTTGATGCTGTTATCACGGGAGAGATAAAGCACCATGAACTGCTTTATGCAATGGAGAAGAATATAGCCGTATTTGATGTCGGACATTATTATTCAGAGGCGCTGATAGTTGATGTTCTTGTAAAGCGCCTATCCGAAAGGTTCAGGAATGTTGATTTTATAGCCTCCAAAACTGGAGGCGACGGAATAGAATATTATAAGAGGTAAATTTATGGCACTTGACGGAGTTTTTTTACGACATATAAAAAAGGAGCTTGAGCAGAGGCTGATCGGCAGTAAGGTAGATAAAATATATCAGCCTGCGAGGGATCAGCTTATATTTGCCATGCGATCAAGGGAGGGGACGGATAAGCTGCTTCTGTCTGCGCGAGCAAACAGTCCGAGGATAAATATTACGTCTTCCTCAGCGGAGAATCCGAAGGTTCCGCCGATGCTTTGTATGCTTCTGAGGAAAAGGTTTTCCGGTGCAAGGCTCAGATCAGTTATCCAGCCGGAGCTTGAGAGAATTCTTATACTTGAATTTGAAGCTGTAAACGAGTTTGGGGATATTGTTACGCTCAAGATATCCATGGAGATCATGGGACAATACAGCAATATAGTTTTTATTGATGAAAATGGTTTGATAATAGACGCAATAAAGCGGGTTGATGCATCAATGTCTTCAAAAAGGCTTGTTCTTCCCGGCATACCGTATGAAATGCCTCCGGCACAGATGAAAATGAGTATGCTTGGATATGATGCCGAGGATATAATCAAAGCAGTGGAAACACTGTCGCCGATGCAGCCTCTTTCAAAGGGCTTGCTTGGAATTTTACAGGGTGTATCTCCTATTATCTGCCGTGA
>CACXDV010000147.1 GCA_902766585.1 uncultured Ruminococcus sp. | reverse complement strand
GATATGGTAAAGGAAGGTGCAGTTGTCCTTGATGTAGGTATAAACAGGGATGAAAACGGAAAGCTTTGCGGTGATGTCGATTTTGAGTCTGTAGAGCCGAAGGCAGCGTATATTACGCCTGTACCGGGCGGAGTAGGTCCTATGACAATAGCAATGCTTATGAAGAATACCCTTAAGGCTGCAAAGCTCCAGAATAATATTGAATGAGCAGAGGTGTAGGCTTTGATAAATGGATATGATGCCGTAATATTTGACATGGACGGCGTTATTTTTGATACGGAAAAGCTTTTCCTTGAATGCTGTATCCGTGCTGCCTTGGATATCGGAGCGGGTGATATCACTGAGGTGGCATATTCCGCCATAGGCATGAGCGAGGAAAGGACAGTGGAAAAGTACCGGAAATTTTTCGGTGACAATGAAAAGGCTGAGCGTTTTTTTGATTCCGCAAAAGAGCTTATAAGGGAACGTCTTGCACAGGATATACCTGTTAAGCCGGGAGCAAGGGAGATACTGTCATATCTGTATGAAAGCGGTATGCCTGTTGCTCTTGCTTCTTCTACAAAAACCGAAAAGGTGATAAGGGAGCTGATAAAGGCCGACCTGTTCGGATATTTTACAAGGATATCCGGAGGAGATTCCGTCAAAAACAGCAAGCCCGCACCCGATATCTTTCTCAGAACGGCGGAGCTTCTCGGAAAAGAGCCTCAGAAATGTCTTGTTATCGAGGACAGCTTCAACGGCGTAAGGGCGGCAAAGGCGGCGGGTATGAAATGTATAATGGTACCCGACCTTCTGCAGCCTGATGATGAAATAAAGGCTCTGGCGGATATGGTCGTACCTTCGCTTACAGAGCTTAAGGAATTGTTTGCAGAGGGAAATATATAATTCTATTGAAACGGGGGATAAAAAATGAAAATACCGTTTTCTCCGCCTGATATGGGTGAGGATGAGATAAGGGAGGTAACTGCCGCTTTGCAAAGCGGATGGATAACCACAGGTCCGAGAACCAAGAAATTTGAAAACATGATAACCGAATTCTGCATGAGCAAGAGAAGCGCCTGCTTTGATTCATGTACCTCCGCACTTGAAATGACGCTTCGTATCCTCGGCGTAGGCGAGGGAGATGAGGTCATTGTTCCTGCCTATACCTATACCGCATCTGCGAGCGTTATCTGTCATGTCGGCGCAAAGCCCGTTATGATAGACTGCGCGAAAAATTCCATTCAGATGGATTATGACAGGCTCCCCGATCTGATAAACGAGCGTACAAAGGTAATTATTCCCGTTGATGTCGGCGGTGTGCCGTGTGATTATGAAAAAATCTATGACGCTGTATTTGCTAAAAAATCCCTTTTCGTACCTGCCAATGAAAAACAGGAAAGCTTCGGAAGGGTAGTTGTTATGGCAGACGGCGCTCACTCTCTCGGCGCTTCGAGGAATCAGCATTATACGGGAAGCCTTGCAGATTTTACTGCATTTTCCTTCCATGCGGTAAAGAACCTTACCACCGGCGAGGGCGGAGCTATCACATGGAACAGAGCTGTTCCGCTTAATGATGAGGAGCTTTATGAGCAGTATATGCTTTATTCCCTCCACGGACAGTCAAAGGACGCACTGTCAAAAACTCAGCTCGGCGCATGGGAATATGATATTGTCGGTCCGTACTATAAGTGCAATATGACCGATATAGCGGCGGCTATAGGCATAGCCCAGATGAAACGCTATCCGGCTATCCTCAAAAGAAGAAAAAAGCTTATAGAGTATTACAACAGGGAGCTTAAAATGCCGGGAGTTTCGGTGCTGAAGCATTATTCCGACGAGCCGCGCTTTTCATCAAGCGGTCATCTCTATATGGTGAAATTCAGCGGCAGAGATGAGAATTACAGAAATTCCTTCATTGAAAAAATGGCTAATCTCGGTGTTGCGACAAATGTACATTATAAGCCGCTGCCGATGCATACGGCATATAAAAAGCTCGGCTTTGATATCAAGGATTTCCCGAATGCCTTTGAAATGTATTCCAATGAAATGACACTTCCCTTGTATTCAAAGCTTACGGACGAAGAGGCAGCTTATGTTATAGACTGCTTCAAAAAGTGTATAAAATACTAAACATGAAACCGGCTTCTGCATTTTTTGCGGAGCCGGTTTTTGTATCATGCAGTATCTTCCCTGCCGAAAATGAGCTTTTCAGCCTCGACAACGGGTATCGGTACGAGAGAAAGCGCGAGCGTTATCAGCCATGCCTCAGGTGAAAGCGGTACAGCCTTGAAAACTGCCGCAAGAGGAGGTATAGAAATTACCGATATCTGCATTGCCGCGCCGATGATAAAGGCAAGTATAAGAGAAGGATTTCCCAAAATGCCTGTCTTGAAAAGAGAACGGCTGCTGCGGAGGTTGAAGGAATGTACGAGCTGGCTAAGACTAAGGACAGCAAATGTCATTGTTCTGCCCGTGACCGGCTCACCGCCTCCGTCAAAGAATATCCTTCCTACAGTATATGCCAGAAATGAAAGAGCACCGATAAAACAGCCTTCTATGATAATTGAAAAAATTCCGTTTCTGCCGAATATCCCCTCCGAAGTCTTTTCAGGGGGCTTTTCCATTATATAAGCCGATGCAGGCTCAGAGCCGAGTGCAAGCGCGGGAAGCGAATCGGTGACGAGATTTACCCACAGAAGCTGTATGGCGAGAAGAGGGGGCGGAAGTTTCATAAGAAAGGCGCAAAGTACGGTAAGTATCTCTCCGATATTGCTTGAAAGAAGAAAATGTATCGTTCTTCGTATATTGTCAAATATCCCTCTGCCCTGTTCAACGGCATTAACTATCGTTGCAAAGTTGTCGTCCGTAAGAACCATATCAGCAGCACTTTTTGCCGCCTCTGTTCCGCTTTGTCCCATGGCACAGCCTATATCGGCGCATTTGAGCGCGGGCGCGTCATTCACTCCGTCACCCGTCATGGCAGCAATGGCTCCCGCTGACTGAAATGCCTTTACTATCCTTACCTTATGCCCCGGAGATACCCTCGCAAAAACGGAGTATTCAAATATATGCTTTCTCAGCTCCTCATCCGGAATACTGTCAAGCATTGCCCCTGTTGCCGCTTTATCTCCTTTTTTCATAATGCCGAGCTTTGATGCTATTGCCTTTGCGGTGGAAATATGGTCTCCTGTTATCATTACGGTTTTTATGCCTGCCTTTTTGCACTGGGCGACAGCGCCGTATGCCTCCTTGCGCGGAGGATCGCTCAGACCTGCCATTCCCGCAAAGCAGAGTCCCTTTTCAAAGCTGCTTTTATCAGGTTTTGTCTGTACATCTCTGAAAGCAGCGGCAATGACTCTCATTCCCTGAGAGGCGAGGTTCTCATTACGGTTAAGAAGTGATTTTCTGTCCGATCCGGTCATTGGTGAGGGAGAACCGTTCTTATAAATATCCGTACACAGCTCTGCAAGAATATCAGGCGCGCCCTTTGCAATTATTCTGTACCCTCCTGACGGCAGGCTGTGGACAGTGACCATTCTTTTAAGTCTGGAATCAAAGGGTATCTCATCTGTACGGGGATATTGCCTGTCGAGCTGCTCTTTGTTTTTTCCGGCTGACTGCGCGGCGTTAAGAATTGCCGCTTCGGTCGGCTCTCCGACAGCGTAAAATGAATTTCCCTTCTTTTGCATTGACGCATTGCTGCAAAGCGCCATAAGGCTGAGAATAAAGGCTCCCTCACGGCTGTGCGGAGAAAGCTCTCCGGCTGTTCCCTCTGTTTTTTCGACAGTCATCTTATTAACGGTAAGAGTACCTGTTTTATCAGAGCATATTACATTTGCGCTGCCGAGAGTTTCTACTGCGGGAAGCCTGCG
>CACXDV010000146.1 GCA_902766585.1 uncultured Ruminococcus sp. | reverse complement strand
TGACTTGGATTCTTCTGCTGTTGACTCCTCAGCGGTTGATTCCTCTGCCTTGGATTCTTCTGCTGTTGACTCCTCAGCGGTTGATTCTTCTTCGGATTCCTCATCACCTGCTGTGGATGCTTCAGGAGCTGATGAAGCTGCTGTTGAAGAAGCGGGCGGGTTTGTGGGATTGCCGTTTTCATCGAGATAAACTACACTTCCTACACAGCCTGACATAGCTGCAAGCATGGATGCAGCAAGAAGAAGTGAAAAAAGCTTTTTATTTTTCATGACCGAATTACCTCCATAAAAATACTTATAAGCATATTATACAAGAAATGATTATTTTTTCAATATATTTAGGAAAAATATTATACAAAACAAATGAAATTCACTTAAAATGTTGGCTCAAATGACGGCATCATCGAAAGCTTAAAGAGATTGCGCTTATGCATTGTATCAATTTTTTCCTTTTTAGCGGGATCGTCTATAACTCCTTCACGAATATATCGGTCAAGCTCGGCATATGTGAAGCCAAGATTGTCCTCATCGGTCTTTCCGCACAGACCGTCTATCGGTACCTTGTCCACAAGAACATCTGGAAGTCCGAGCAGTCTGCCGATCTCCTTCATTTCCCTGACAACAAGATGCGAACACGGACTGAAATCGCCCGCAGCATCACCATAGCGTGTAGAATAGCCTACCCAGTCCTCAGACATATTGCAGGTATTGGCTACTCTTCCGTTATTGCTCTGGGACACGGCATAAAGCGTTGACATACGGATCCTTGCCGGAAGATTCGTAAGGCTCTGCTGCTGCAGCTCAAACGGGATATTTTTGATTATTCCTTCAACAGCATCCTTGATATTGACGATATAGCTTTTAATTCCGAGCGTTTCAACAAGGAGCTTTGCCATATCAATATCATGCTGTTCACCGCAGGGCATAAGTACTCCGATAACTCTGTCCTTACCCAGGGCTTCAACACAAAGTGCTGCAACAATGGAGCTGTCCTTTCCTCCTGAGATTCCTACGACAGCATTACAGCCTTTTCCGTTTTCCTCAAAAAAATCTCTTATCCACTGAACACATTCATTTTTAACCTTTTCTGCATCAAACATTATAAGTCCTCCCTGAAAATAATATTCTGTAAGGCTATTATATCATATTTTCCGGGCTTTGTATATCACTGAATTTGAAGCAGAAAAAATTTTTTATTTATGACTTATTATGTCCTGATCATCGCCAAGCTTTTCGATTTTATTGAACATGATCTTTATCGGCCCCTCCTGGCTGTCAACATGAAAATGTCCGGCATACCAATATTTGTATTTAAGCTTTTTCTCGATATCATCAAGCCACATCTCAGTTGATTTATCCACTCTGCTTTGATCTATACCGTCCAGAAATGCCCATGTTGGCTCGTATCTTTTAGGAGTTGTATGTGAAAATACTCCGTCTATCTCCCAGCCGGCTTTATCAAGCTGCTGTTCAACATATTTTTTTATCTCATCGCTCGGCTGTTCGGATTCAAACCACGGATAACCGCGCATCAGGCGCATATACTTATCTACGGAATAAGCTCCGCCGATCGCAATATATTTCTGACCGTTAAAGTCGTATATTTCACCGTCTTTAGCAAATATAAGGTTAGGGTATTTCGGCTCAACATATACAGTCCCGCCATGCCATTCCTTTTCTTCATAAGTCGGAATATTGAAAGGTCTTTCTTCATGGTTTCCGTGTATGCAGAAAAGTGTTAAAGGCATCATATTAAGCTCGGCTTTCAGATTATCGTCCATTCCCAGCAAGTATAAATTTATACCTGCATCACCGAGAATTATCATAATATCATTCTTCGTTGTTTTTTCTTTTTCGCAGAAGTTATATATCCTGCCGAACCCTCTGTGCGTATCGCCTGTTATATATATCATATCAATACCTCCAAATAATTATTTATTTCAGTAAGAATCTGAATTATTGCAGAGTCCCTCCGCTCTGTATTTCGCGCTTTAGTTTAGTAGTACATTTATTTCTGTTGCACAAAGATGCTTCTATAATAAACCCCTCCGGCTTTTGCTCACTGATGTGAGCAAAATAACCTCTTCAACATCCCCTGAAAGGCAATGTCATCAACTTAACAGAATATAAAAGTTTCGCCCGCCTTTTCAAAGGCGGCGGGGTTGAGGGGTGCGGGTGTCCGGTGGACACCTCTGCCGAAGGCAGAAGCACCG
>CACXDV010000145.1 GCA_902766585.1 uncultured Ruminococcus sp. | reverse complement strand
TTATACGATAGAGGAAAATTGTCTTTCACTTTTAGATGTTTTAATTCCTAAATAGAATTATATATTGTGTTTTTTACAGTATAATAATAAGTTGAATCGGACTGTAAAAATATGCCGAATAAAATGGTTTTCTGTAAAATAAAAGTCTTTATTATCGGAAACCCGTAAATTTTAATAATCATTTCTGTTTTAATAAAAGGAGAGAAAATGCAATGGTAAGGATCGGTCTGGATATTGGTTCCACAACAGTAAAATGCGTTGTACTTGACAAGGACAACAAAATACTATTTTCGACCTATGAAAGACATTATTCTCAGATAACCGGAAAAATTGCAGAGCTTCTCAAAACCGTAAAGACAAAAATCCCCGCCGGCGAGGAGGCTGCTGTTGCAATGTCAGGCTCAGCCGGAATGGGTGTTGCGGATGCCTGCGGCATTGATTTCATACAGGAGGTCTATGCCACAAGAGTTGCGGCAAATACATTTATCCCCGGAACAGATGTTGTTATAGAGCTTGGCGGTGAGGATGCGAAGATACTTTTCCTGTCAGGAAGCATGGAGGTACGCATGAACGGCTCCTGTGCCGGCGGTACGGGCGCATTCATAGACCAGATGGCAACACTGCTCAATGTTCCGATAGAGGAGCTTAACGGACTTGCCGAAAAGCATGAAAAAACATATACCATAGCCTCCCGCTGCGGTGTTTTCGCAAAAACGGATATACAGCCCCTTCTCAATCAGGGCGCAAAGAAAGAGGATGTAGCCGAAAGCATATTCATGGCTGTTGTCAATCAGACAATAGCAGGTCTTGCTCAGGGCAGAGAAATCAAGGGAAAGATAGTTTATCTCGGAGGTCCTCTTACATTTATCCCTCAGCTCAGAGCAGGCTTTGACAAGGCTCTCGGCACAAAGGGCATCTGTCCCGAAAATTCATTGTATTACGTTTCGCTCGGCGCTGCGTTATGTGCGGAAAAAACAATAGACTTTGAGGCAGCCGAGCAAAAGATAGAAAAATACAGGGGAACAGGAAATTTCGCATTCAACAAGCCCCTGTTCAATAACAATGAGGAGCTTGATGCCTTCCGCAAAAGACATGAAGCCGCAAAGGTCGAAAAGGGAGAGCTCAAGGGCTATAAGGGAAATGCCTTTGTCGGCATAGATGCAGGCTCCACGACCGTCAAGGGCGTTGTTACGGACGAAAACGGCACACTGCTTTATTCGGAATACCTTTCCAACAGCGGAAACCCCGTTCCGATAGTCAAGAAATTCCTTGAGAATATATACAGCATTTGCCCCGGCATCCGTATTAAAAGCTCCGCTGTCACAGGCTACGGCGAGGAAATAATAAAAAATGCCTTCGGTGTTGATATCGGAGTAGTTGAAACCATTGCCCATATGACCGCTGCAAAGAAATTCATGCCCGATGTTGAATTTATAATCGACATAGGAGGTCAGGATATCAAATGCTTCAAAATAAGAGGAGGCACTATCGACAATATCTTCCTGAATGAAGCTTGCTCCTCAGGCTGCGGTTCATTCCTCCAGACCTTTGCGAATGCCCTCGGCTACAGTGCAGAGGAATTTTCAAAATTAGGTCTTTTGGCAGAGCATCCCGTTGACCTCGGCTCACGCTGTACGGTATTTATGAATTCCTCCGTAAAGCAGGCACAGAAGGACGGCGCAACAATAGAGGATATCTCCGCCGGACTTTGTCTCAGCGTAGTTAAAAATGCGCTTTATAAGGTTATCCGTGTATCAAGTCCCCGCGAGCTTGGCAGAAAAATAGTCGTTCAGGGCGGTACCTTCCTTAATGACGCTGTACTCAGAGCCTTTGAGCAGGAAATGGGCGTTGATGTTATCCGTCCTGATATATCCGGACTTATGGGCGCATACGGTGCGGCATTATACGCCAAGTCAAAGGCAGCAAAGAATTATACCTCCACCCTTCTCAGTACGGAAAAGCTCTCCTCCTTCGTTCATACAATAAAGGCTGTAAACTGCGGCGGATGCAGCAATAACTGCAAGCTTACGGTCAACACCTTCGGCGACGGAAGAAAATTCATAGCAGGCAACCGCTGCGAAAAGCCTGTGACAAAAAAATCCCCCGATGACAGCTTTAATATATATCAGTACAAGCTTAAGCTGCTTAAGGAATATCAGCCGAAGAAAGATGCAGGGAGAGGCAGGATAGGTATTCCCATGGGACTGAATATGTTCGAGCTTCTGCCCTTCTGGCATACCTTCCTGACAAAGCTTGATTTTGAGGTAGTGGCATCGCCCTTCTCAAACAGAAAGCTTTATCTTCACGGTCAGCAGACAATACCCTCCGATACCGTCTGCTTCCCCGCAAAGCTTATGCACGGTCATGTACAGTGGCTCCTTGATAACGATATAAAGCAGATATTCTATCCCTGTATGTCATATAACTTTGACGAGCATCTGGGAGACAATCATTACAACTGTCCCGTTGTCGCATACTACCCCGAAGTAATTCATGCGAATATCAGAGGAATAGAGGATATCAAATTCTTCCACGAATTTGTCGGCATACACAGACCGAAGGATTTTCCGAAGAAAATCCATGCCGAGCTTCTCAGATTCTATAAGGATATAACCCTGAAGGAAGTAAAGGCGGCAGCGGCAGCGGCTTATCGGGAATATGAGGCGTATCTGAAGAAAATCAGGGATTACGGAAACGATATCATCAAAAGAGCGCGTGAGCAGGGCAGGAAAATAATCGTCCTTGCCGGCAGACCGTATCATGCAGATCCCGAAATAAACCACGGTATCGACAAGCTCATCACAAGCTTTGACGTTGCGATAGTTTCGGAGGATATCGTAAGCAATAAAGAGGCGCGCAAGGTCAAAACAGGCGTTCTGAATCAGTGGACATATCATTCAAGAATGTATGCGGCAGCGGAATATGTCAGCCGCAACTCCGATATGGAACTTGTACAGCTTGTATCCTTCGGCTGCGGCGTTGACGCTATCACAACAGATGAGGTGAGAGCTATTCTTGAGCGTCACGGAAGAATATATACACAGATAAAAATAGATGAGATAACCAATCTCGGAGCCGTTAAAATAAGACTCAGAAGTCTGCTTGCGGCTGCGGAAAGCAAAACGGATTGACAAAGGCTGCTTTGCCTGCATTAATGCAGTAAGAGGGAGTGTAAAGATGGCAAAATTAGTATATGATGAAACCGGCAGACTGTTATTTACCAAAGAAATGCGCAAGGAGAATTATACCATTCTCATACCCATGATGGCGAGGATACATTTTGAGATAATGAAGAATGTATTCGTTCATTACGGCTATAACTGTGTGCTTCTTAACACAGAGGGACCGGAGATAGCTCAGGTAGGACTGAAATATGTCCATAACGATACCTGTTATCCGGCTCTTCTGGTAATAGGTCAGCTTATTCAGGCTCTGCAAAGCGGCAAATATGATACAAACAAGACAGCTCTTATGATAACCCAGACAGGCGGAGGCTGCCGCGCATCAAATTATATACACCTTCTCAGAAAGGCTCTTGTAAAGGCAGGCTTTGAAAATGTACCTGTAATATCGCTGAACATCTCCGGACTTGAGAAAAACAGCGGCTTCAGCATAACTATACCGATGATAAGAAGAATCGCCGCCGGCCTTATCTACGGAGATATGATAATGGCTCTCGATAATCAGACAAAGCCGTATGAGGTAAACAAGGGCGACAGTCAGGCGCTTGTCGATAAATGGGTGGCAAAGCTCACAGAAACTATGGCTCACGGCCACGGCTTCAAGAAAAAGGAGCTTGCTGAAAATCTTGACGGCATAGCAGAGGATTTTTCAAAGATAGAGGTAAACCGCGTTCCGAAGGTAAAGGTCGGTATCGTCGGAGAAATATATGTAAAATATTCGGCTCTGGGCAATAATGACCTTGAACAGTTCCTTTATGAGCAGGGCTGTGAGGTAAATCTGCCCGGGATACTCGGCTTTGCGCTTTTCAAGGTCGATAACCGCATGGAGGACTATAAGCTCTACGGCGGCAGCAAGGCAAAATATATAATCGTAAAAAGATTGTTCAATTATCTTATAGGACTTGAGGAGCTTATCATAGCAAGTCAGAAGAAATTCGGCTTCCGCCCGAACGGCACCTATGAGCATACAAAGCAGCTTGTCAAGGGAATGGTCGGCTACGGCAGCAAAATGGGCGAGGGCTGGCTGCTTACAGGCGAAATGCTTGAGCTTATCGAAACAGGCTTTGAAAATATAGTATGCACACAGCCCTTTGGCTGCCTGCCAAACCATATCAACGGCAAGGGAATGATACGTCCGATAAAAATGCTTGATGAACGCGCCAATATAGTGGCAATAGACTATGATCCGGGCGCTCCGAAGGTAAATCAGGAGAACCGTATCAAGCTTATGCTTGCAGTCGCAAAGGAACAGCTCGAAAAAAAGGGTGATTGATTTGAAGAGTTTTTTTCGTGTTTTATTACTGAGCATCCTGCTTGGCGGAGCAGCTGCAGGAGCCTGTCTTTCCGCTGCCGGAATACTTCCCTTATGGGTAATAGCGCCGGCAGCAGGATCATTTCTTATCCTCAATATATGCTCATCCTTCAGGTTCGGAATGGGAATCAAGCTTAAAGCTCTGGCGGACGGAAATGACCTTCTGTGCGCCTTTCTTATTCTGCTTATTCCCGAAATAGTATATGTCATTGTATCCGGCGCGGTACAGTTCGGAATGTTTTCGGATATATTCTGGTATCAGGCACTTATTATATTATTATCGGAATCCATTCTATTCTGGAACGGTATCATCAGGGTATATATCTGCGGATCCATGATCGGAGGAAAATGGAGGATAATCGGCATACTCTGCGGTATGCTGCCTATTGTGAATATTGTCGTGCTGATGAAAATAATAACTATAAACAACTCCGAGATCCGCATGGAGGAAAACCGCATTATCCGCAACCGTGAACGAAAGGACAGGCAGATCTGCAAAACAAAGTACCCTATCCTGTTAGTACACGGCGTATTTTTCAGAGATCTTGCAAAGTTCAATTACTGGGGCAGAATACCCGCTGAGCTTGAGAAAAACGGCGCCG
>CACXDV010000144.1 GCA_902766585.1 uncultured Ruminococcus sp. | reverse complement strand
GGATACAGCCATACCGTTTTCAAGATTTCTTTCGCTCTTTATCTGAGGTCTGTCATTTTCTCTGAAATAGTGCAGGAACTGCTTCGGCGCACTCGGAAGCTGAAGCTCCTGGGGCTTGCCGCTGTAGCTTTCCCAATCACTGATGATCTGCTCGATACCGGGGTTATTCTCCAGCTCTACGAATACAGCAGCCGTATGTCCGTCGGAAACGGGAACGCGGATGCACTGAGCTGTGATAGACGGAGTTTCAGCCTTTTTGATCTCGCCGTTTTCAACCTTGCCCCAGATCTTAAGAGGCTCCTGCTCACTCTTTTCTTCCTCTCCGCCTATGTAGGGGATAACATTATCTATCATCTCAGGCCATCTTTCAAAGGTCTTGCCGGCACCTGAGATCGCCTGATAGGTACAAGCGAGCACCTTCTTAACGCCGTACTTCATCAAGGGATGAATTGCGGGAACATAGCTCTGGAGAGAGCAGTTTGACTTTACTGCAACAAAGCCTCTCTTTGTGCCGAGACGCTTTCTCTGAGCCTCGATAACCTTAAGATGATCGTCATTGATCTCAGGAATAACCATAGGAACATCCGGTGTGAAGCGGTGTGCGCTGTTATTTGAAACAACAGGACATTCTGCCTTTGCATAAGCCTCTTCAAGAGCGCGGATATCTTCCTTCTTCATATCAACTGCACAGAATACAAAATCTACCTTTGAGGCAACCTCCTCAACATTTGCAGCGTCAACAATGACCATATCCTCCATAGCTTTCGGCATGGGAACAGTCATAGCCCAGCGATTGCCTGCCGCCTCTTTATATGTCTTGCCGGCGCTTCTTGCGCTTGCAGCAAGGACTGTAACATTGAACCAGGGATGATTCTCAAGCAGTGTTGCAAAACGCTGTCCTACCATACCTGTTGCACCTATGATACCTACATTGAATTTCTTTTCCATGTCTTGTTTCTCTCCTTTTCAAAAATATGAAAGAAATCGTATAAAAAAAGAACCGATATTCTTCGGTTCATACATACTGAAATAACAGGCCGCCATTACCCCACAATAAAATATACACGGTGGTCGGTAAACGATAGCTCCCCATCATAAAAGCATGATGACAGTGATATACCGCTGCGGCATACCCCCAAAGCCGACGTGCCGCAGACGGCTTTTCGGCGGCAAAGCTATTCACCGCGGACTCAACGGCTCCGGCAGCCTGTCCATGGTTACGCGCATTTACCGCACCTCTATCCGATTACGATTAAACTTTCTAATATATAATATACCATACGATGCAGATTGTCAACTTTTTTCCTTAATTAGCGGCAAAGTTTTTTATCCTGCCGCCCTACAGTTATTGACTACGGGGAAAAAAAGTTGTATCATCTTAAGTATATCAAAGAAAAACGGAGAAATGGATATGAATACTTTTCAATCAAGACGCATTGTTGTAAAGGTCGGCACCTCTACCCTCACCTATGAAAACGGCAGAGTCAATCTCAGAAATCTTGAAAAGCTCTGCAAGGTGCTCAGTGACCTGCATAACAGCGGAAAACAGATAATACTTGTAAGCTCAGGCGCTATCGGCGTTGGAGTAGGAAAGCTGAAAATAAAGGAGCGTCCGAGAGAAACACGCTACAAGCAGGCTATTGCCGCAGTAGGACAGTGTGAGCTTATGTTCCTCTATGACAAATTCTTCGGAGAATACAATAATTCCGTCGCCCAGATACTTCTGACGAAGAATGTCGTACTCAATGAGCTTTCAAAGCAAAATGTAGTAAACACCTTCCAGACACTTCTTGAAATGGGCATAATACCTATCGTAAATGAAAATGATACCGTTGCGACTGATGAGCTTATCGGCGCCAATTTCGGAGACAATGACAATCTTTCCGCGATAGTAGCCGATCTTGTGGGCGCTGACCTTCTTATTATACTTACCGATATAGACGGTCTTTATGAAAGCGATCCGCGAAAGGATCCCAATGCAAAAAAAATCGCAGCAGTCAAGCATATTGATAACGAGATCAGGGAAATGGCAGGAGGCTCAGGCTCCAACAGAGGCACAGGCGGTATGTCCACCAAGATCACAGCAGCAGCGGCGGCAACAAGCGCAGGAATAAATACCTGTGTTATGAGCGGCGCCGATCCGTCAAAGATATATAAGCTCCTGAGCGGCGAAAGCATCGGAACAATGTTTCTGGCTCAGGAAGGAACATTATAAATATTATCAGGAGGAAACAACATGACAACTATTGAACAAATGGGGGCAAAGGCAAAGGTTGCCGCAGCAGCCCTCGCAACAGCAGGCGAAAAGAAAAATCAGGCTCTTGAAGCTATAGCAAATGCTCTGAGAACTCAGAGCGAAAGAATACTTGCCGCTAACCGTGTCGATCTCGAAAACGGCAGGCAGAACGGTCTTTCACAGGCTCTTTTAGACAGACTTATGCTCAATGAAGCAAGGATCAACGGTATTGCTCAGGGAGTGCTTGAAGTCGCTGCCTTCCCCGATCCTATCGGAACAGTAATTTCAGGAGGAATAAGACCTAACGGCATGAAAATAACCAAGGTGCGCGTACCGCTGGGAGTTATCGGCATAATTTTTGAAGCCCGTCCCAATGTTACTGCTGATGCCGCCGTCCTCTGCCTTAAAAGCGGAAACGCAGTCATCCTCAGAGGCGGAAAGGAAGCTATCAATTCCAACAAATGCATTGCCGATATAATGAGAGAGGCTGTTGCATCAGTGGGACTTGATGAAAACTGCATACAGCTTATAGAGGATACCTCACGCGCATCCTCGACAGAGCTTATGGGACTTACCGATTACCTTGATGTACTCATACCCCGCGGAGGAAAGGGACTTATCCGCGCAGTAGTTGAAAATGCAAGGGTACCGGTTATCGAAACGGGCGCAGGCAACTGTCACACATATGTAGATGAATTTGCAGATATTGATATGGCTGCAAATATCATATTCAACGCAAAGACCTCCCGTCCCTCTGTCTGCAACGCTATTGAAACAATACTCGTTCACAGTGCTGTCGCAGAAAAGGCTCTTCCTGCTATAAAAGCACGTCTTGATGAAAAGAATGTCGAGCTGAGAGGCTGTGAGCGTACCCGCAAAATACTCGGAGACTGTGTGGTTCCTGCAACAGAAAGCGACTGGGAGACCGAATACGGTGACTATATCCTTGCCGTAAAGGTCGTTGACAGCTTTGATGAGGCTGTTGCACATATTTCAAAGTACTCAAGCGGTCACAGCGAATGTATCATTACCGAAAGCTATAAAAATGCACAGCGTTTTACTCAGGTAATAGACTGCGCGGCAGTTTATGTAAATGCCTCCACACGCTTTACCGACGGAGGCGTATTCGGTCTCGGCGCAGAGATAGGCATTTCCACCCAGAAGCTCCATGCAAGAGGACCTATGGGACTTAATGAGCTTACCTCAATGAAATTCATCATCGAGGGCGACGGACAGATCAGATGATCTATAACAATATATACAGCAGTGCCATAAGAAGACTGTAATCTGCTTTTCCGTCCTTTTCATCTGTGAGGAGGAGGAGAAGGGCAAGTATCAGCGTTCTGTCCTTATCCCTGAACAGAGCCTCGGTTATCCCGCCGCTCTGAGCAGCGGGCTTTTCCTCTTCCTTTATCGGCTCTGCTGCTTCTTCGGGCGCAGCGGCGGCAGCTTCGGCATGAAGCTCCTTCATTCTCTGTTCTGCCTCCCTTTTAAGCCGTCCGAATTCCTTTTCATCCATTCCCCTCACTCCCCGTTATTCAGAATATCCCCTTCAGAAGCGGCAGTATGCTCATTATCCCTAAAAGACGTACCGACTGGTCGAGCCTTTGCTGCCGTCTTTCGCTCAGAAATGGTCTCAGCGCATTAAGAAGTCTGGTGCTTTCATTATCCTGATTCATTTTCCCCATAAGCGGCGCCAGCTTCATCATCATATTGAGAGTATCCGCATCTCCCGCAGAGGTCAATGCCCCAAGGGGAGACGCGCTCGGTTTTTCGGCAGGCTTATCTCCCCCCAAGCCGAGCATCGCTCCAAGCTCCTTTATCTGCTTCATCGCATTGGGATCATTCAGTATCGAACTCACAGCATCATTTATATCAGCCATTTTTCCTTCCTCCCATCAGCTTTTTCAAAAGCTCCTGTGCCTGAGGAGTTTTCAGTATCTCTTCGGTCTTGTTTTTATCGGAAAGGATATTCTGAACCTTTTTCTGCTGTTCGGGAGACAGACTGCCGAACATTTTTGTCACATCACTCTGTTCCATTTGCTCACCTCCTCTGCCGAAGGAAACGGCATTTGTATTCAGTCCGTATAAAGCTTTGCATTATGATTAATGGAGGTCATATTATGAGGATAATTGTTTTTTCCGACAGTCACGGCGATCCCTCAGGAATGAGATCTGCACTCAGAAAACACCGCCATACAGATATCGTTGCCTTCTGCGGTGACGGATGTAAGGATATTGCGGAGATCCGCGCTGCCTTTCCCGATAAGGAATACTTTTCTGTCTGCGGAAACTGCGACTGGTACTGCAGCGAGCCTAACATACAGGAATTTGAGGTAGCAGGCAAAAAAATATTTATGACACACGGGCATCTCTTCGGTGTTAAGCAGGGTACAGACCGCATCATCAGCCTTGCGCGTCAGAACGGTTATGATATCGTTCTCTTCGGTCATACCCACAAGCAGCTTACCTCCGTTGAGGGCGGGATACTCCTTGTCAATCCCGGAGCCGTTGGCTATTCGGACAGCTATACTATAATTGATATCGACGAGATCACCGGAAAAATCAAGGCTGTTGAATACCCTGATAATGATTTCGGTCCCGTCATTATATAATATGCTTTTGTTTTCCTTTTATTACTCAAAACAAGC
>CACXDV010000143.1 GCA_902766585.1 uncultured Ruminococcus sp. | reverse complement strand
TTCGGCTCAGGAGAGGACTGTGACTATCGTTCGGAGAATATCATTACAGAGGGCTTTTCAACCTCCTTTGACTGCTGCACTGGAAACAGCGTGACGCGCTTCACAATACCCGCGCTCGGTGAACACAGCGTAAAAAATGCTCTTGCCGCTGTTGCTGTCGGACGCACACTCGGACTTTCCGATGAACAGATACAAAATGGTCTTTCAGTATATAAGAATGCCCCCATGCGCCAGCAGATACATCAGCTTCCAAAGCTCACAATTATAGATGACAGCTATAATGCCAGCCCCGAAGCAACAAAGGTATCCCTTGATGTTCTGAAAAGCATATCAAAGGGAAAAAGCATTGCGGTACTTGCAGATATGCTTGAGCTTGGAGAAAAGGCTGTATCCGAGCATTACGGCGTAGGAAAGCATCTTGCAGAGCTTGGTACAGACTGTCTGCTTACCGTAGGCGAATTATCTTTGAATACCGCAAAAGGTGCAGAGGAAAACGGCTGTAAAAATGTCACCTCATATAAAAATAATGAAGATGCCTTCAATTCCCTCCAAAAATTGCTTGAAGGCGGTCTGATAAATGAAAACTGCACTATCCTCATAAAAGGCTCCAGAGGTATGCATACGGATGAAATAGTCAAAAAGCTTCTTGAAGCCTACAAATAAAAACATCCCCTTTAAAGCATAGAACCTGCTTTAAAGGGGAATTTTTTCATCAGATCAGCTCGCCATTTATCCTGATCTCGCTGTCGGAACGGTTAATGGCACAGAAAAGGCTTCTTGCTGATGCCTTAAAGATACCATGAGAAATGCCTACTCCGAAAACAGTCTTTCCGTTGGGGTTTCTTACCTGCATATAGCATACAGCCTTTGAATCCGAGCCCTGTGAAACTGAATGTTCCTTATAGGACTGTATCTCAAAGCCCTTGATGCCTACTTCCTTGAGCGCATTGAAAAGAGCGTCTATGGGACCGTTGCCTTCGCCGTAGATCTCAATATCACGGTCTTCCTTTACAAGGTGGACTGTTCCCTTGAAGGTCGCTTCATTTTCGCCGATATTATTGACAACGTGCTTTACCAGCCATATCTTCTGAGGAATATCAATATAATTCTTGTTAAATACATCCATGAGGTCAGAGGGAGAAAGCTCCTTGCCGAGACGGTCGCTTTCCGCCTTTGCTAAAGCGCCGAATTCTGGATGCATTGCCTTCGGAAGCTCATAACCGAAGACATTTTCCATGATGAACGCTGCTCCGCCCTTGCCTGACTGGGAATTATAGCGTACTATAGCCTCATACTGTCTGCCTACGTCTGCGGGATCTATCGGCAGATATGGTATCTCCCATTTGTCACTGTTTGCAGCCTTGACATAATCAAAGCCCTTCTTGATAGCGTCCTGATGTGAGCCTGAGAATGCAGTGAATACAAGATCACCGACATATGGCTGTCTTTCGCCTATCTTCATCTGTGTACAGCGCTCATAAATTTCCTTATACTTGGGGAGGTTGCTGAAATCGAGCTTCGGATCAACACACTGAGTATACATATTCAGACCTACTGTAACGATATCGAGGTTGCCTGTACGCTCACCGTTTCCGAAAAGCGTACCCTCTATCCTTTCAGCGCCTGCCAGCAGTGCAAGCTCGGCACAGGCAACGCCCGTTCCCCTGTCATTATGGGGATGAACACTGATTATTGCCGACTCGCGGTTTTTCAGATGCTTGATGAAATACTCTATCTGATCTGCATAGGTATTCGGCGTACACATTTCTACCGTATTGGGCAGATTGAGTATGATAGGATCTTCCTTTGTGGGCTTTATAACATCCATTACCGCCTCACATATCCTTACGGAATTGTCAACCTCAGTACCTGAGAAGCTTTCGGGAGAATACTCCAGACGGAAATTGGTATCTCCCTCGTATGAGTCGATAAGCTCTCTGATGAGCTTTGCGCCCTCTACGGCAATATCAATAATACCGTCCATATCCTTTTTGAATACGACCTTTCTTTGCAGAACAGAAGTCGAATTATAGAAGTGTACTATTACATTTTTAGCTCCCTTAACAGCCTCAAAGGTCTTGCGGATAAGATGCTCTCTTGCCTGAACAAGTACCTGAATGGTAACATCATCAGGAATATGACCTCCCTCGATAAGCTCACGGCATATCTCATATTCAGTTTCGCTTGCAGACGGAAAGCCTATTTCTATCTCCTTGAAGCCCATATCGACAAGCGCATGGAAAAATTCGAGCTTCTGCTCCATATTCATAGGAGTAACAAGTGCCTGATTGCCGTCACGAAGGTCAACGCTGCACCATATCGGCGCCTTTGTTATAGTATTGTCCGGCCATTCTCTTTTTTCCATTCTGATCTGCTCAAAAGGAATATACTTTTTAAATCCCTTTTCCATTTCAATACCTCCATATAATTTTTTGTGTAAAGACCAATTAAAAAACCGCCCCAAGTCCAAACGGACAAGGGACGGGCATAAAGCTCGTGGTACCACCCAGATTCAGATACATAAGTATCCCTCACAGGTCTCTGACAAGACCCCGGCCTTTAACGCTGCCTTGCGTATTGCCCTACATATCGGACAATCAACTCGGGAATGAGCTATACATACTGCCCGTGACACTGTCTTACACCGACCGACAGTTCTCTTTGCACACAAAGCGGTATCTTATTTCCTTCAAAGTCTTTACTGTATTCATATATTATATTATATACAAGTAATTCCACTTTGTCAAGTATCATATTGACAAAAATAACGAATCACTGTTTGCGTGATAATCTTTCTTCTCTGAATCGTTCCGCAACAGAGCAAAACTTAATTATATCCTCTTCAAGCATATCAGGCACGATAAATTCTCTTATCATGGAACGTTCATTATAATCCGGATCAGCAGTATCGCACACTATATCAGCAGCGCCATGGAGAGAAAATATTGACGGACCGATATATTCTCTTTCAGCCTCATATTTTTTAAAATCCTTCATGTTATCCTCCCAAAAAACACAGATTTTCAAACAACGATATTATAGCACAGATAATTATTTTTGTCACTAACTTTTTTGAGCAAAATAAAAAATGGCGCGGAACGTATTTCCGTACCATTTAACCTAAATGGGCAAGAAGTCCCCCGCCTCTAAGGCTGTGGGATGAATTGCCCGTCAGCCGTAAGGCTGACTTTTTCCTTGACTTACGGCTCTGTTTATGTTATGTTTGAGTAAAGAGGTGAGAAC
>CACXDV010000142.1 GCA_902766585.1 uncultured Ruminococcus sp. | reverse complement strand
TCAAAAATTAATAAAGGAGAAATTACAATGAAAACAGTAAAAAAGGTATTGGCACTTACAACAGCGGTAACAATGGCAGCGGCAGTATGCGCAGGCTGCAGCGGCTCCGATACTAAAAAGATCGAAAAGACAGATGACCTTCAGGGTGCAAGAATAGGCGTTCAGCTTGGTACAACAGGCGCTATCTATGCAAAGGACGTAAAGAATGCCAAGGTTGAGGAATTCAACAAGGGCGCTGATGCAGTTATGGCTCTGAATCAGGGCAAGGTTGACTGTGTTATCATTGATGAGCAGCCCGCAAAGGTATTTGTAAAGCAGAATACAGGACTTACTATCCTTAATGAGGAATTTGCAAATGAGGATTACGCAGCAGTAATCAAGAAGGAAAATTCCGAGCTTCTTAAGAGTGTAAACAAAGCACTTAAGGAGCTTAAGGAAGACGGAACTCTCGATAAGATAATTTCCTCATATATTCCCGGAGAGGGCGAGGAAGCAGGAACATATCACTATACACAGACAGTAACAGACGGAGATAAGCTTGTAATGGCAACCAATGCACAGTTCCCGCCCTATGAGTATTATGAATCAAATGATATAATCGGTATTGACGTTGAGATCGGCCGAGCTATAGCTGATAAGCTTGGAAAGGTTCTTTCAATTGAGGATATGGAATTTGATTCTATCATCAACTCCGTAAGCTCAGGTAAGGCAGATATCGGTCTTGCAGGATTCACAGTAACCGAGGACAGAAAGAAGCAGATCAATTTCTCAGAAAGCTATACAAATTCCAAGCAGGTCATCATTGTTAAAAAATAATCGAACCGGGGAAAAGTAAGCTATGAAAAAGTTTTATAACAGTCTTTTAGCTGTGATGCTTGCAGCAGTGGCACTGATGTGTACATTGTCAATATCGGTTTTTGCATCAGAAGCCGATCAGCAGCTCGATAAAAGTTCATCTCAGACAGAAACATCTGTACCCGAAACAGAGATTGTTACGAGTGCCGCCGATCTTTCAGGAAAGAAGATCGGTGTCCAGCTCGGAACGACCGGTGCAATTCTTGCCGATGATATCAAGGATGCAAATGTTCAGAAATTCAATAAGGGTGCTGATGCGGTTTTAGCTCTGAGACAGAAAAAAATCGACTGTGTTATTATTGACGAGCAGACAGCAAAGGCTTTTGTTGATGCAAATAAAGGAGTATTGACAATTCTTCCAGACAGCTTTGCTGATGAAGCATATGCCGCTGTCATTTCAAAGGATAAGCCTGAGCTTCTGGCACAGGTCAATTCTGCTATTGAAGAAATCAGGGATTCTGGAGTACTCCAGAAGATCATTGCAAGTTATATTCCCGAAAAGGAAAGCGACAAGGGAAATTACCATTATACACAGGTAGTAACGCATGGCGAAAAGCTTGTAATGGCGACAAATGCTCAGTTTCCTCCTTATGAGTATTACGAATCGGGAGATATTACCGGTATCGACATTGAGATCGGACGTGCGATAGCTGATAAGCTTGGCAGAGTACTGACAGTTGAGGATATGGAATTTGATTCTATTATCGGCGCAGTAAAAAGCGGCAAGGCTGATATCGGCATAGCTGGCTTTACGGTAACCGAGGATCGTGCAAAGCAGATAAGCTTTACAATAGATTATGCATCATCAAAGCAGGTCATAATTGCCCGCCTCAAAGCGTCGGCTCAGGAATCATCAGCATCAGTATCCTCCGATGATTATGAGACGCCAACCTTTATCGACAGACTATATACAAACTTTGTTAAGGATGACAGATGGAGGTATCTTACCACAGGTCTTTGCAATACCCTTATAATCACACTCTTTGCAATGCTTATAGGTATTGTTATAGGCTTTATACTTGCTATTATCAGAGTAGCATATGATAAGAACGGCTCCGTTCCGATACTGAATATTATAGCAAAGCTGTATATTACTGTCATCAGAGCAACGCCTGCAATGGTTCAGCTTCTTATAATCTATTATGTAATATTTGCCTCTGTAGATATCAATAAGATACTTGTTGCTATCATAGCCTTTGGTCTGAATTCTGCTGCATATGTTGCAGAGGTAGTAAGATCGGGTATCATGTCGATCGACAACGGACAGTTTGAAGCCGGGAAGAGTCTTGGTCTGAAATTCTCTGCTACGATGATAAACATTATTCTTCCACAGGCATTCAAGAATATTCTTCCTGCTCTGGGAAATGAATTCATTTCACTTCTCAAGGAGACCTCTATTTCAGGTTATATTGGTCTTATGGATCTCACACGCGGCGGAGATATTATCAGAAGCGTTACATATGAAGCATTCCTTCCGCTTATTGCGGTTGCGCTTATATATCTTATTTTGGTCATCCTGTTGTCCGCAGGAGTATCCTGTCTCGAAAGGAGATTGAAGAAGAATGAGCGTTAAAACAGAGAAAAAAGAAGCCGGTTCTGCCGAGGTTCTTATCAGCGTGCAGAATCTTTCAAAATCCTTCGGTGATAATCTTGTGCTTGATGATATAAGCATAGACATCCATAAGGGAGAGGTTATTTCCGTAATAGGACCTTCAGGCTGCGGAAAATCCACTTTCATTCGTTCGCTCAATCTTTTGGAGGAGCCGACGGGAGGAAGTATAATTTTTGACGGCGAGGATATAACTGACAGAGGCTGTGACCGCCGTCTTGTAAGAGAAAAAATGGGAATGGTTTTCCAGCAGTTCAATCTGTTTGATAATCTTACGGTAATAAAGAATATAATGCTTGCTCCTGTTAAGCTTAAACTTATGACAAAAAGCGAGGCTGAGGAAAAGGCAAAAAGTCTTTTGAAAAGCGTAGGACTTGAAGATAAAGCAAATATGTATCCGTCACAGCTTTCAGGCGGACAGAAACAGCGAGTTGCAATTGCGCGTTCTCTTGCAATGAATCCGAAGGTAATGCTTTTTGACGAGCCTACATCCGCATTGGATCCCGAAATGGTAAATGAGGTTCTGAATATAATGAATGAGCTTGCCGCTGAGGGAATGACAATGGTAGTTGTAACGCATGAGATGGGCTTTGCAAAGGGCGTATCCAACAGAGTAATATTCATTGACGAAGGCAAAATCAAGGAGGACGGCAGTCCCGAGGCTGTATTCTCCAATCCTGAAAATACAAGGCTTAAGGATTTTCTTAAAAGCGTGCTTAAATAATGCAAAGGAACCGGCGGAGATTATTCCGTCGGTTTTTTTGTTGAATAAATAATTCGGATCTCAAAAACGGCAGTATATAAATAATCGCAGCAATACAGTTATCCTTTTTTTATTGATGTTGGTCTTTACGAATACGACAAAATATGGTATAATATCTGTTATAAAACCTCCGGAGGTGAAATATGGCTACAGAAAAAACGGAGCCTCTTGGCAAAGGTATCAGGATCATAGTATCAGAAGAGCATACCTTCTGGACAGATACGGTTTTGCTTGCTGATTTTGCAAAACCGAAGAAGAATGATAAAGCCTGTGATTTAGGAAGCGGCTGCGGAGCAATACCTCTTATCTGGGCAAGGGAGCCGTATCCGAAAAAGATAACGGCAGTCGAGATTCAGGAAAATGCCTGTGATATGTTAAATCGCAGTCTGGAGCTGAATGGACTGACGGAAAGAATTGAAGTGCTGAACAGCGACCTGAGAGAGCTTAAGGGAAAGCTTGCTTCCGGAAGCTATGACCTTGTTGTCTGCAATCCGCCGTATAAGGCAGAGGGTGCAGGAATACAAAGCAAGGCTTCCGCACATATTATTGCCCGCCATGAAAGTATGTGTACTATGGATGATATTGCAAAGGCAGCGGCATGGCTTCTCAATTTTTCAGGAAGGCTGTGTATGTGTCAGCGTCCGGAAAGACTTTGCGATGTGATCTGTGCCATGAGGGAGCATGGAATTGAGCCGAAAAGACTGAGGTTTGTACAGCAGCGTCCCGGAAAGCCGCCAAAGCTTTTTCTGATCGAAGGCAGAAGGGGAGGCAAACCCGGAGGGATGACAGCAGAGCCTGTATTGTTTATTGAAGGACCGGATGGTAATTTTTCTGAGGAAATGATAAATATTTACGGGGCATATAAGGAGGATTATCTATGACGGGAAAGCTATATGTAGTTGGTACTCCCATAGGAAATCTTGAAGATTTTTCACCGAGAGCAATAAGAACCTTGAAGGAGGTCGATTTTATTGCTGCCGAAGATACGAGAGTAACAATAAAGCTGCTGAACAGGTTTGAGATATCAACGCCGATGATCAGTTACCATAAATACAATGCGCGTGAACGCGGTGAGGAAATATGCGCCCGGATAATCAACGGAGAAAATGTGGCTATTGTAACAGATGCAGGTATGCCATGTATATCCGATCCGGGAGAATGGCTTATACAAAGATGCGCAGAGCTTGATATAACCGTATGTGCTGTTCCGGGGCCTACAGCGCTGGCTTCTGCAATAGCAGTATCAGGATTGCCGACAGGCAGGTTTACCTTTGAGGGCTTTCTGAGCGTAAATAAAGGCAGCAGGAGAGAGCATCTGTTATCACTTGTTACCGAACAGAGAACAATGATATTTTATGAAGCGCCTCATAAGCTTCCGAATACTCTGCGAGATATGTATGACGTATTCGGAGACAGGAAAATATCCCTTGTAAGAGAGCTTACAAAGCTGCATGAAGAGGTAATAAGAACAACACTGAAAAAGGCTGCCGAAGAGCTTACAGATGGATCTGTCAAGGGAGAACTTGTTCTTGTTATAGAGGGTGCCGCGCCTCCGGAAAAGACCGAGGAAACGCTTGATGATGCAATAGAGCTTGCAAGAGCAAGAGTAGAAGCCGGAATGTCGCCGTCTGCCGCCGCGAAGGAGGCAGCGGGTATCACGGGCTTCAAAAAGGGAGAAATATATAAAAAGCTGATAGAAGAATAATTTTTTTATAGAGGAGAGATCAATATGGAGGTTATACTTGCTTCTGCTTCACCGAGAAGAAAGGCATTGTTATCAAAGCTTTTCGATGATTATAAGGTAATACCGTCGGATATCAGGGAAATGGTACCGAGAAATCTTGAGGTCGATAAATGTCCGGAATACCTTGCCTGTGCAAAGGCAGAGATGGTTTCAAAGGGCAGAGAAAAAAGTCTTGTCATAGGCTGTGATACCTCAGTTATTTGTGACGGAAAAATGCTCAATAAGCCCAGGGATACCAATGACGCAAGGATAATGATGAATATGCTTTCAGGAGCAGTTCACAGGGTAATAACAGGTGTTTGCCTTTGCTATATGGGAAAAAGCTGCAGCTTTTCGGTCTCTACGGATGTTGAGTTTTTTGAGCTGAGCGAAAAGGAGATAGAGGAATACATAATTTCCGCTGAGCCTTATGATAAGGCTGGTGGATACGGAATACAGGGTAAAGGCGGTTTGTTTGTCAAAGGGATACACGGAGATTATTTCAATGTTGTAGGACTGCCGATCGCAAGGCTGAAGAGGGCTATAGATGAATTTCTCTCTTCAGAGGATCTTAAAGACAAACAGTGATCATACAAATGCATATTTTTTTACAATAATGTAAATATATACAAAGATTCCGATACCGCTATTTACAAATATTATCATTTGTGGTACAATAGTACCATTGAGATTTTGCATTGTTTATTATTCATATATGTATTATAATTGTTTTTTATATATGATAATTCTCAAATAATATATAACGAATGGAGATGGTATTGGTGCAGAACGAATACTTATTGCAGAACGAAAACTTTTTTAATATTACAGATGAGCTCAGACAGCTCAGCAAGCTTTGTGAGATCAACGGAATCATAGACAAGGAATTATATGCTAAATATGATGTTAAGCGCGGTTTGCGTGATATTAACGGAAAGGGTGTGCTTGCCGGACTTACAGAGATATCCGAGATCTGCTCTTCTACCGTTGAAAACGGAGTGAGTAAGCCGTGTGACGGCAAGCTTTACTATCGCGGTATAGATGTTGAGGATATCGTAAAGGGCTTTATAGCAGATGAAAGATTCGGTTTTGAGGAGGTAGTATATCTTCTTATATTCGGAAGCTTGCCCGATAAGGAACAGCTTGAGCAGATAAAAAGACTGCTTTCGACCTATAGAAATCTTCCTCAGAGTTTCCCGAGAGATATCATTCTCAAAGCGCCGAGCATGGATATGATGAATGGTCTTGCAAGAAGCGTATTGACTCTTTATTCATATGATCC
>CACXDV010000141.1 GCA_902766585.1 uncultured Ruminococcus sp. | reverse complement strand
GCGCACAATGGAGCGGGTGATGGGAATCGAACCCACGCAACCAGCTTGGAAGGCTAGTGTTCTACCATTGAACTACACCCGCATCTCAGCGACAAGAATTATACTACCACATATGCCCGGAATTGTCAAGAGGTATTTCGTATTTTTTTTAAAATAATTATTTTTCCCTCAGCATACACCATTTTTTAATATTGAAATGCTGTAATATTAATGTAGGTTTTTCCGGAATGAGTTTGCTGTGCCAAAGGATAGAAAACAGGCTGCCATAATGTCAAAAGACAGCATAAAATTTGTGGATAATGAAAAATGTATAAAAGAAAATTGGTAAAAATTGTTTTTTTATGTAAAGTGCAAAACCTCTTTGTGTTCATAGCTTGTTCATAGAATAATGATAATTTGGTCATTTTTATACTTTATGATTACGAATGATAAAATACGCGAAAGTGGCTGTATAAGCGGGTTTGAGGTAATTTTTGAAGCTGATTTCCCAAAATAAATAATTTGTCGAAATGGAAAAAAATCTTATAATCTATTGTTTGATTTGCACAAAGCGATAATTTGATAATTAATCAATCATACGAAATATGTTTTATCTTATAATAATGTCTTGATAATAAAATCTTATTGTTATATAATTAACCTAATAGTAGATAAATGTACCCTGACGGACTTTGTCGAGGGAGTCTCACGGGTATGTTATCATAACCCCCATCAATTTTTTAAGGAAAGGAAGTTGTTGCTATGGTATCTAACAAAATTCATAGCAAACGCGGCGTTTCGCTGCCGATTGCTATGGCGATAACCGCAGTACTCGTAATCCTTTCAGCTTCGCTCATCGCTATCGCTCTGTCGAGTATAACCAATACCAGCAGCAGCGTAAATAGCAGGCAGGCGTATCTTAATGCACGAAGTGCGATAGAATACGCGGCCGTCTATTATATGGATGACAAAAGCGGAGTGACAATAACTGAAGTCAAAGACGAGTACATGGTTATGGACGACAAGGAAGGAGGTACTACCGACCAGGGAGCTCATTTCGTTGCAGATGAGGAGGCTGCTTCCGAATTTGCTACATACGTTGTAGCAAATTATGTGAAGGGATCATCTTCCAGAGACCCCGGCGTTCTTAAGATTAAGGCTTTTGCAAGCTCCTCCGATGCGTTCGGCGGAAGAAAACATTCCGTAAAGCTTTCAGCAGCTTATTCAATGAAGAAGCTGTCGAGCAAGAACCGTATCACGATCACAGACGTTGATATGAGTACGGATGTTACGAATATGGATGTTATCCGTGACTGTATTCAGCTCCATTGTAAGCAGTACCCCGGACAGAACTGGACACCGTTCTATTATGTATGGACATATAAGGACAATGCTCGTATGTATGAGCTGACCAAGAACTGCTACGGTCTTGAGTCCTCATATAAGGACATTGAAAAGAATCCCGATCATTATTATTACGTCAGAAAAAATCAGAATGATCCTGATTCCGAGATCGTCAGAGCATCAATGAAGGTTCCTGCAGCATTCAATACAAATCAGAAATCTTCAAATGCACTTAAGCCTTCCGGTGTATGGAATGCAATTTCCAATGTGCAGGACGATCCGCGAAACGGTCCTGTATCATACTTCGCACCGGGTAAAAACGGCTGGTTTGATGCTACATACTATATTGATCCGGATCAGGTAAATTACTTCAACCTTATTATTACCGGTAAAGGTAAAACACTTAACGGACCTAACGGCGAATTCAGAGCAGAGAACACTCAGACAAATGAAATGTTCCATCTCTGGTTCCTTAATAACAACGACAGAAACATCTACTTCGAGTTCCTTAAGCCCGGAATGTATTACAGATCCGGAAGCGACTGGAACGGACGTGAAGCACTTGATGACAGAATGCTTGTTTATGTAAAGAACAAGAAGACCACTGTTCACTTTAAGGTCAAAGGCATTGGTGACGGCGATGAAGGTCTTGTTGCTCCGACAAAGGCTCCTGTTATCGGCGACGTAAGCATCAAGGGTACATCAATTTATGATGCAGGCGGATCATTCGCAAGCCTTCAGGATGCATCTCTCAACAACTTCTACGGCGCAGAAAACCTTGAGAACAAATCAGCAAATGAACTCACCCACGGTATCAAGGGCCGTACAGACGGTACAGAGTACTTCTACGGCGCAGCTACAGTTGCATCAGGTACAATGATCTATGAAGGTCAGGGCTGGTGGGTAGGCAATATCTTAACAGGTAAGGATTTTGACCTGACAGTGTCCTACTATGATAAGACCGGCACACACTACACAGACGTTGTAAAAGTACATCCCAGCGACAATGATGATGCATATGTCGTTGTCGACCTTGGCAGAGGTACTATCCAGTCCTATAAGACAGAATCAAGAGCTTGTGATTCTATCGGACTTGATCCCAAATCATATACAACTGTTCGTGTAAAGTCTTCTGAAATAGGTAAGGCTGTTGCTCCGTATATTGATTACTTCAGCCAGAAGGTTTCTACTACCGGAAGAAGACAGCTCAGCGAAAAGATCGCTCAGATCACAGCAAAGTATATGCCTGAGGACTATGAGGATTCATATTATCAGGTTCTTCAGACTGCTCTTTCGGATGCTACAGATCTCGTAAATGATGATGATTTTGTAAAGAATAATTCTGCAGATGTAACAGAGAAAGCATATACCGATATGATGACCAGACTTGATCAGGCAATTGCACAGCTCAGAACAAAGTATGTTGATTCCAAGGTATATTCTGAGTATACAAAGCTTGTTCAGGATTGCCAGAGTATGGTTGATGCTCAGGCAAAGGAAGTAATATATGATTCAACAGTTTTCGCTGCGTTTACAGCTGCAGGAAATGCTGCTGAGGGAACAGAGCCCGGTGAATTTACAAAGGCAAAGAACCTTATAAACAGCGGCGAGCTTCTTGAAAATGCATCTTATACAACTACAACCGTAATTAACCTTATCCAGGATCTTCAGGATGCAAAGAGCGTTGTCGAATCCGCAGCGCTTGATAAGGAGGCACTTAAGGATCTTATTGATGAATGTGGTCCTTACAGAGAGGATACAAGATATAAGTCAGAGTACCGCGAATATCTCAAGACTGCATATCTTGAAGCAAAGAACGTATATCAGCATGGTCCTAATCAGGAAGCTATCAATGGACAGGTTACACTTCTCCAGGCAGCATATGATACTGTTCTTTCTAATCCTGATGTTCAGATCGATACAACAGAGCTTACAGCACTCCTCAGAACTGCAAAGTCACTTGTAAATAAAAAGGAAAACTGCACAGCAGATACCCTTAAGGTGCTTAATAATGAGATAAAGGCTGCTAATAAGATCTATAAGAATGTATCGGCTACACAGGAAATGGTTGATGAAGAGGTTGTTAAGCTTGAGGCTGCAATTGAACAGTTCACGATCTATAAGCCGAACGAAAATGTAACAATTGACTCTAAAACAGCAGATAAGCTTCTTTCAGAAGGAAAGATGAGAGTCTGGGTAAAGGGTCTCAACAATGGTACAGAAATCAACGAATATGTTGATGATAACGGAAATGTACAGCACTTCGATAATCCCCGTGTTGTTTCAATGTTCATCCTGTCCGTATACAGCGGCGGCGAGGAAAGCAGATACAGCTCAAGAAACTTCACATTCATGGATGACCTTGGAATGGGATATATCGACATTCCTGCAAATAATTTCACATCAGTAACACTTAACCTTACCTGCGAATACAGTATTCTCAGTGAGGAGATCAATCCTTCGACAGGCAAGTATGATGTCCTTGATACAAGAATCGATCCTTATCCCTATGAGGACGGTGAATTTCTCCAGGTCGGCAATGTAGTAGACGGCAACCTTGTTGTTATGTTCGATAAGCTCCACCTGAAGAAGATAGTAAAGGACAACGCAAGCACATATAATAACGAGAACGGCGAAGCTTTTGCTCATTCTCTTACTCTTACAAAGGGAAAGATCACAGAGCTTTTCGTAGACGCTCCCTCAACCGTTAAAGCAGAGATCACAAATCCCGACGGTTCAACAGAAACTACATATTCCCGTTCTGAGGATAAATATCAGGTAGTAAGATTTGTATTCAGAACAACAGATACTGCTTCACAGTCAGTTGTTCTCAGATACACAGATGCAAATAAGGCAGAAACAATAAGCTCCAAGCCCTTTGCATCACAGATCGGTCAGTATGTTGTAAAATTTGATGAAGCAACAAAAGAAGCTGATTCCTACTATCAGGTAAGATATCCCCTCAATTCAGCAAATATC
>CACXDV010000140.1 GCA_902766585.1 uncultured Ruminococcus sp. | reverse complement strand
TTAAAATCATTCAGTACCTCGGCAAAGCAGTCCATCATTTCATCGGAGAAGGCTCCGCAGGCTCCTGTGCGTATCATCTCAACAGCCTGCTCATGCGTAAATGCCGCCTTATACGGACGCTCGCTTGTCAAAGCGTCATAGCAGTCGGCAACAGCAACTACCTGAGCCCATATCGGTATCTGATTTCCAACAAGACCGTCCGGATAGCCCTTGCCGTCAAATTTTTCATGGTGGTAGCGGCATATATCATAGCAGTAGGTGAAATATTCGTTTCTTTCCACGGAATCAAGCTGATTGAGCAGATCGCAGCCCTTTATGGTATGCTCCTTCATTATCTTGAACTCTTCATATGTAAGTCTTCTCGGACTGAGAAGAATTGAATCGGGTATAGCTATTTTTCCGATATCATGCAGTGAGGATGCGGATGCAATAAGATTTATCTTATCATCTGTCATATTGTATTTAGGATATTTCACAGCAAGCGCTCTGAGCATTACCTCGGTGAATTTCTTTATCCTGTGTATATGGCGTCCCGATTCCACATCACGGTACTCAATAACCGTACTCAGTGTATCAAGCATATCATTGTTTATGGTATTTATCTTTCTCTGCTGAAGCTTAAGAGCCTTATTCTGAGAAAGTATCTTTGCCGTCTGACGCTCGACCAGCGCCTCAAGCTCGTTTTTATGCGAATACAGCTCCACAAGATTCGCTGCTCGCTTGCGTATTACATAAGGGTTTACGGGAGAAACGATAACGTCACTGTAGGGCAGCTCAATATTCTGTGTCTTATAGCGTACAAGAGAATCGCTGTTGATTATCAGGATAATGGGTATATTCTCAAATATCTTAAGACTCTGAAGCGTCCGTATAGTTTCGGTGCCCATAGACTTCGCTATCAATTCGTTGATTATTACAATGGAAATACTATCTTTATACTGCATCAGAAAACGGAAAACCAGCTCGCTGCTGTTAGTTTCTATCAGCTCATACTCCGATGCAAATATCTCGTGAAGGATGGATTTATTCATTTCCGCCGTTTCCGCCACAAGCATTTTTTTCATAATAAATTCACTCCCATGCATAAAAAAATCCCTTTTTCCGGAATTACAGCTGCTTCTGCCGTTCAGCGTCACAATATAAGATCAGAATACATTACAGCCGATAAACAAAAATTCCCCAACTACCATTATACATGAAAATTCATAATTTGTACAGAGATTTTTGATAATTTATAGAAAAAAATCAAAATATAAAATAAAAATTGTGCTATATTACTAAAAATCATTATTTTCTTGCTTTTACTGATACAAGTGAAAAACACCTCCTTATAATTATAAAATTATTTCATTTTACACTTCAAATTACCGTAAAAATATGATATAATTTTATTGATTGTTTCTGCAGGCACGCAGACATATCAAACCGCTAAAAATCAAAAGCTTAAACTGTTTACATAAATAAGGTGAAGAAATGAACAATTCTGATAACTCCGCAAGGAATAACATAATCAGCGGCAGAAATCCGGTAACGGAAGCCCTTCGCTCAGGCAGACCGATAGACTGCATATACATAGCCCGCGGTGAGCTTAACGGTTCCGTCAAGGTAATTGCCGCTATGGCAAAGGAAAGGCGTATCCCAGTCAAAGAGGTCGAACGCAAAAAGCTCGATCAGATGACCGATCACGGCTCACATCAGGGTGTTGCGGCTCTTGCTGCCGTAAAGGAATACAGCAGCGTTGATGATATTTTTGAGCTTGCCCGTGAAAGAGGAGAGAAGCCTTTTATAATTGTACTCGATGAAATAGAGGATCCCCATAATCTCGGCGCGGTTATCCGTACCGCAGAATGTGCGGGCGCTCACGGAATAATAATACCAAAGCGCCGCGCAGCAGGTCTCGGCGGTATCGTCGGAAAGGCGAGCGCAGGAGCCTATGAATATATGCCTGTCGCAAGGGTGACGAACCTTGCCTCTGCTTTAGACGAGCTTAAGGAAAGAGGCTGCTGGATATATGGCGCCGATATGGACGGCACTGCCTACTGTGAAGGCGACCTTACCGGAGCTGCCGCACTGGTTATCGGCTCCGAGGGAAAGGGACTCGGCAGACTTATCAGGGAAAAGTGCGATGTAATACTCTCCCTTCCCATGCTCGGAAAGATAAATTCCCTTAACGCTTCTGTTGCCGCAGGCGTACTTATGTACGAATTTACCCGCCAGCGCCTGAACCTTAAAGCACATCAAGGGGGCATGATGAATGGATAACGAAAACAAGAAAAACGACAGCCCTGAAACATCCCCTATCAGAGGTCTTTTCAGAAAAAACGAGGATGCCTATGACAAGCATCAGCGCGAAAAGGAAAATGCTCCTGCCGAAAATGAAGATTTTGTTTCGTATGACGGTCCCGTACCGGAGACTGTCCCCGTTCAGGAGAAAAAGAAGGGCATCAAGGGCTTTTTCAATAAATTAGCCGAGATACTCACTCAGCCCGAGGATTTTTCTCTTAATGCCGAAGATGAGGATGAAGAATTTGAGGATATTTTCTCCGGAAAGGAACCGAATCATCTTGACAAGTACAAGGAAAAAGCCGAGGACGGTCTGCCGAAGGAAACCGAAGAACCCGAACCCGTCAATGAGGAAGAGCTTTATGCCTCTGAAACTGTGCTGTACTCTGCTGTATCGGAGGATGAGGGAGATGAAACGGTATATGAAGAAAAAACTCCCGTCACACCACAGGAAAAGCCCCCTGTAACTGAGGAAGCAAAAACTGAGGAAAAGCCGGAGGAGAAAGAAGAGAAAACCTCCGCTTCCGCTAAATTAGAAATAAATCTTGATGATATTCTTAAAGCAAAAAATACTGTCTCTGTCGGTACGCCTATAACAATAAACGCTCCCGTCAAGGTCACTGAGACAGTACAGGAAGAATTATCGCATGATGCAAAGCCCGAAAAGCCGAAAGCAGAAGCCCAAAGAGTAAATGAACTTTCGCGTGAGGATAAGCCCTCCGCTGAAAAAGTTTCTGCTCCGAAAGCAAGCGAGCTTTCGCATGAGGATAAGCCCTCCGCTGAAAAAGTTTCTGCTCCGAAGGCAAGCGAGCTTTCGCATGACGCAAAACCCGAAAAGCCGAAAGCCGAAGCCCAAAGAGTAAATGAACTTT
>CACXDV010000139.1 GCA_902766585.1 uncultured Ruminococcus sp. | reverse complement strand
CTTGAAAAAAATGTAAAGCTTCTTGCATCGCGTCAGTTCCATGAGGTATATTACGGCGAGGATGAAAAAAAGCCCGCGCATATCATGCTGATCATAGATAATGTCAATTCGTTTTTGGCTGATGACAGATATGAAACGTACCATGATACGCTGATAAAGCTTTGCAGAGAAGGACTGTCAAAGGGAGTGAGCGTTGTATTCACAGCCTCCGATCTTTCGGGCGGAGTAAGCAGATATTTGGGAAGCTTTGAATATCGCTTTGCTCTTGAAGGCTCTGCTGATAAGTATATTGACATATTCGGTCAGAAGGTAAGCGAGCCTATGAGAAATTCCGGAAGAGGAGTTACCATAGTAAACGGAAAGCCGAGAGAGATACAGATATTCCTGCCCTTTATGGATGAAAAGAAGGAGCTTCCGGAGTTTATCGAAAAAACGGCTCAGATAAAGACCTTGACACAGCATCTCAAGGGCTTTGACGGCGATCTTACGGAGGATAATTTCTTTGAATTTATGGCTGATATCATAGAGGAGGATATAAATACCGACGATCCTGTTGTCGGACTTGATTATTACGATCACCTTCCGGTCACGGTGAATATGAAGGATATCCATGCCGTAGCGATATACGGAAAGAAAAAATTCGGCAAGACAAATCTTCTAAAGGTTCTTGTCAGGGCTATACGCCATTTTCATCCTGATTTCCGCTTTATTTATTTTGACGACGGAAGGAAGGAGCTTGAGGATATTTACAGGGAGGATACCGCGCGCGGAAAATATATCACATCTCTTGATGAATTTACAGAATACCTTGATTCCAACGGCTATTTTGCGAAAATGGAAAGAGGTATGGTGAATAAGGATTTTGTTGAGAAGGATAATTACGGAACGGTATTTGTACTGCAGAATAAGATGCTTTTCCAGGCGAACGGCGCACAGCTCCTGAAAAACGTATTTCCGAGAATGATAGCCGGAGCTGAGGAAAAGGGCTTCTGGTTCATATTCTCCGATGTGAGAAAGGTCAGCAATAATGACAGGGATACGGAATCATCGCTCAATAACAGTATTGCGGCGGCATTTTTGCTGGACAATATCGCGGAATTTGTTTCCGACAGGGGAAGCAGGTCGGTATTCGGAGAAATGGATCCCAAGGAACTGAAAAACGAATATGCAAGATGTAATGTCGGTGACGGATATTATTATGATATAGAATCCGATGAGCTTAAAAAGATAAAGATAATAAAAGTTTAAGGAGGAATTGTTATGGCAGAGCTTAACCATGATGAATACCACAGCATTGATACCAGAGTATTTGATAAATGCATACAGAAGAAGGACAGCTTCATCAGGAGATATGATGAGCTTTATTCTGATTATGATGCGATAATCGCAAGACTCAAGCCCAACTGGAAGGGCCCCGCCGCCGATATTTTCTTTGAGGACGCCGGAAAGGTAAGGACAAATATCGGAGGAATCAAGGATATACTTGCGACAATGTGCGATGTGCTTGAGGATTGCCGCGAGGTGATCGCACAGACAGATACCGCACTCGGAGATTTCAACCGTAATCCCGATCAGAAGTGATCATAAGCCGGTATGAAAATAGAATACAGTATTTTTACGGATAAGGGCAGCCGTCCGATAAATGAGGACTTTGCCGGATATATAAAAAAGGACGGAGCATATTGCTTTGTCCTTTGTGACGGTCTTGGAGGTCACGGTATGGGAGACAGAGCCTCTCAGCTTGCCGTAAAAGCAATAAAGGAATACTTTATGAGCTGTCCCGGTACAGCCGAATTTGTAAGCGGAGTCATAGATCATACCCAATCGGTCATAAGAAGCGAGCAGGCAAAGAACGGATCATCGGATAAGATGAAAACTACCGCCGTGATACTTGTCATTGACGGAAACAGGGGAGAAGCCGTTCATGTCGGCGACTCAAGAGCCTATCATTTCAGGGACGGCAGGGTGCTTATGCATACAAGAGATCACAGCATACCTCAGATGCTTGTCCTTACGGGCGAGATAGACGAATCCATGATACGTTCGCACCCCGACAGGAATATGCTTCTCAGGGCTTTGGGAGATGACAGGGAACAGGTAAAATATGATGTCTCCGGCTTTGATATTTCGGAGGGTGACTATTTTCTGCTTTGTTCGGACGGCTTCTGGGAGCCTGTGACTGAGGATGAAATGCTGCTTACAGACGAGGACGGAGAGTCCGCGGAAAAATGGATAAAGCGCCTGTCCGGACTTGCATATGAAAACAGCAGCGGCAAAAAAATGGATAATTATACTGCTGTCGGAGTGATAGTAAAGGGGTGATCCCGTGGAATATGCAATACGCTCTTATATCGGAACAAGAAAATATCAGGAGGATGCCGCCGGAGCCTGTGAAACGGAAAAGGGGCTGTTTGTTATCGTATGCGACGGTATAGGCGGGAGAGCAGACGGAGGAGCCTCATCAGAATATACGGTAAAAAGACTTACGGATATGTTCCGCAATGAATTTGATGACAATTTCCCGTCATTTATCACTAAAGCCGCCGATATGACAGACAGCGAGGTATTTGATGCCTTCGGAAACAACAGCGGTACTACTGCCGTGATAATATATATATGCGGCGGCAGGCTTTACTGGTTTTCAGTGGGCGACAGCCGTATATATATAATGAGGGATGACCGGATAAAGCAGATAACTACGGATCATACATACAGGTATGTTCTTGAACTCAGAAAAAATAAAAATATAATCGACCTTGAGACCTATGAAAGAGAGCTTCCCAAGGGAGAACGCCTTGCCAGCTTTATCGGTATGGGCGGAGTGGATATTGCCGATGTGAGCCTTGAGCCCCTTCATCTGAAAGCAGGCGACAGACTTCTTCTTACTACGGACGGTCTTTATAAGACGTTGACGGAAAATGTCATATATGGTATAATATCCACAAACAAAGGTGCAGAGGAAGCGGCAGATGAGCTGATGGATGCAGTAAAGGAAATTGACGCTTCCAAGGATAATACCACCTTTGCTTTAGTTTATTATGATGTAACGGAGGAAGAACTATGAAACTTAAACGCTGCCCTAATTCACATTATTATGACGGCGATAAATATGATAAGTGTCCGCATTGTTCGGCAGCGGAACCGCCTGCACCGCCAAAGCCCGTAATGGAGCCGGCACCGCAGCCTGAACCGGTACCGCCGCCCCCGCCTGTTGTGCAGCCACAGACACCGCCGCCTCCGCCCCCGCCTGTTGTACAGCAGCAGACACCGCCGCCTCCGCCCCCGACTGTTGTACAGCAGCAGACACCGCCTCCTCCTCCTGCACCTCAGACAGGAGCAGATGAGAGCTGGAAATGCAAATGCGGAGCGGATAATAAAGGAAGATTCTGCTTTATGTGCGGTTCACCGAAGCCCGAACCGCCCAAGCCGAAGGATGATACATGGGTTTGTAACTGCGGAACGGAAAATACGGGAAGATTCTGCTATAACTGCGGCTCGGTAAGACCTGAAACACCGCCTCAGATACAGCCGAATACACCGCCCCCGCCGCCGACCATACATCCACAGACTCCTCCTCCTCCCCCCGTACCGCCTCAGCAGTCAGTACCTCCTGTACCTGCAGGTACGCCGATACCCCCGCCGCCTCCGGTACAGCTTAATACATCTCCGGAGGGCAGGTCTATTACCTCAGAGATAAATGAGATAGGCTTTACAGGAACGATAGAGGAAGCACAGAACAAGGCGTCACAGAATAAGCCCGATCAGAAGGCAGATGACGGAGTTACACAGGTAATATTTGACGAAATAAACGAAGGTCTTGTGCTTGCATGGCTGGCAGTAAGGAATACCTCGTCAAAGGGAAAGATATTCAGTCTGACCTCTCCTAAATGCACGATAGGCAGATCTGATCCGGAGCATCCAGTTGATATTGACCTCAGAAATGACAAAGCAGTATCAAGAGGCGCTCAGGCTGTTATCATATACGATCCTATGAATAAAAAATTCTTCCTCCAAAGCTCTTCGGGAGGGAAAACATATATTTATGTAAACAAGGAGCTTCTGCTCGATCATCGTGAGCTTGCTCCGTATGATGTTATCAGGGCGGGAGAGACTGACCTTGTATTCGTTCCTCTTTGCTGTGATAAATTCTCATGGTAATCTTAATTTTATCCGGAGGTGATGTTGATGGCTTATTGTCCGTTCTGTATGAATGAGATAGACGGCTCAGAGGAAAAATGTCCGTCATGCGGGAAAGCTCTTAAAGATTATCAACAGGCACCTCATACACTCGCAAGGGGAGTAATGCTGAATAACAGGTATCTTGTCGGAGGAGTTATCGGTGAGGGCGGATTTGGTATCACCTATATAGGTCTTGATACGCTTTTGCAGGTCCGCGTTGCAATCAAGGAATTTTTCCCCAATGGAATGGTGAACCGCAATAATACCGTTTCAAATGAGGTACTGAGTGTCAGCACCGAATCAGCAAGAGAGCTGTTTTCAAAAAGCCGTGAAAATTTTCTTCGTGAGGCAAGGACACTTGCGAAATTTACAAATGAACCCGGTATCGTTTCGGTAAGGGATTTTTTTGAAGAAAATAAAACCGTATATATCGTAATGGAATACCTTGAGGGTATTACACTCAAGAGTTATCTTTCACAGGTCGGCACGATGTCGCCGAATAATACTGTATGCCTGCTGATGCCCGTTTTTAATTCGCTCGGCAGGATACATGAAAAAAAGCTTATACACAGGGATATCAGTCCCGATAATATCATGCTCTGCGGTGAAAGCATAAAGCTTCTTGATTTCGGTGCGGCAAGGGAATTTGCAGACGAAAGAAGCCTTTCCGTTATGCTCAAGCACGGATACGCGCCTATGGAGCAGTACCGCCGTCACGGAACACAGGGAGCATGGACAGATGTTTATGCTATCTGCGCGACGATGTATAAATGCGTAACGGGACAGATACCTCCCGATGCGCCCGACAGAGTTTTTGAGGACACACTTAAAACTCCGACTGAGCTTGGAGCGGATTCGATACCTGAATTTGACAAAGTGCTGATGCACGGTCTTGCAATAAAGCCGGAGGACAGGATACAGAGCATAGGCGAGCTTATTGCCGAGCTTGACAGTGTTCCGGGGATAGATATAGGCGCTCCGTCACCGGCAGAGGAAGCTCCGGCTCCCGCTGCTCCGCCGTCACAGCCGAAGGCGGATAATGATGTCAGGCTGTCCGAATATGTTTCACATTCGGTAAGTGATGCGGATAAGAATCTGGTGAAGAATGTAACAGCGCCGCCTCCTACTCCCGAACCGCCGAAAAAGAAAAAGAATTCAAAGACGCCCTTGATTATTGCAGCAGCAGCGGCGGCAGTACTGGTTATTGGCGGAGGCATAACAGCGGCAGTTTTACTGTCGGGAAATAATAACTCCGAAACGGTAAGCAGTACTGCGGCAGAGATATCAAGGTCTGAAAGCGCGGAAGAAGTTTCAAAGACAGAAAGCTCAAAGGAGGAATCCTCAAAGCCTGAAAGCTCAAAGGAGGAATCCTCAAAGCCTGAAAGCTCAAAGGAGGAATCCT
>CACXDV010000138.1 GCA_902766585.1 uncultured Ruminococcus sp. | reverse complement strand
TATCATTAGAAGCAAAAGCGGAGAAATACAGTTCAGTGATAAAGGAATTTCCGGAATATGCGTATTTGAATGTTCAAGACCTGTGAATGAATATCTGCTTTTCGGCACAGCTTACGGTAAGAAGGTAAAATCAATAAGCATAGAACTTGATTTAATGCCTGATTATAATTCAGACGAGCTTTGCAGATATCTCAGAGGCTGTAAAAGCATTTTCAAGGGACAGCCGGCAGAGCTTCTTTTAGCCGGAGTTTTGAATAAAGAGCTTTCACGGGTGATAATAAAAAAATCTCTCTCCGCCAAAAAGCTATGCCATGAGCTTACAGAAGAGGATATACAAAAAACAGCCTTTCAAGTTAAGCATCTTTCCTTTACTCCTGTAAAAGCAGACAGCTTCAAAACAGCACAGGTCTGTGCAGGCGGTATTGATTCCGGATATGTCTGTCCCGATACGCTCATGTCAAAAAAGTATAAGGGATTATACATATGCGGAGAGATGCTTGATGTTGACGGAGACTGCGGCGGATATAATCTTCATTTTGCGGTCGCAAGCGCAATCAAGGCTGTAAGAAATATTAAATAAAGAGGTAATTTCAATATGCTCAGAATAAACAATGTTTCACTTCCCCTTGATTATGAGCCGGACAGATTAAAAAAATACGCGGCAAAGGCTCTCAGGGTAAACGAAAAGGATATACGCTCGGCTGAGCTTTATAAAAGAAGTGTTGATGCAAGAAAAAAGAACAATGTACATTTTGAGGCTTCTATTGATGTAAGGCTTTACGGTAATGAAGAAAAAATAATCAAAAAGAATCCCAAGGCAGTTTATGCCGAGGAATATTCCTATGAGCTTCCGAAAAGCCGTATTCAGGATAAGCCCCCGATAATAGCAGGCAGCGGTCCGTGCGGGCTGTTTGCCGGTCTTATTCTCGCACAGGCGGGGCATTGTCCTGTCATAATCGAAAGAGGACGGGATGTTGACAGCAGAACGAAAGATATTTCATCCTTCTGGTCAACGGGAGATCTTGATACCGTTTCCAATGTTCAATTCGGAGAGGGAGGCGCGGGTACGTTTTCCGACGGAAAGCTGAATACCGGAACAAAGGATGTAAGAATAAGAAAGGTACTAAACGAGTTTGTCGCTCACGGCGCGCCTGAGGATATTCTATATCTTGCCAGACCGCATATAGGAACAGACAAGCTGAGGACAACTGTTAAAAATATCCGTAAGACCATTATCTCTCTCGGAGGACAGTTTTTATTTGAAACACAGCTTACCGGACTGATATCCGAAAACGGAAGGCTTAAGGGTATAAAAGTCAAAAATAAAAACAGCACTGCCGTTATGAACACAGATACAGTTATACTTGCTGTCGGACACAGCGCCCGCGATACCTTTAAAATGCTTGTTGACAGCGGAATCGCTTTTCAGCAGAAGTCATTCTCTATGGGAGTAAGGATAGAACATCTTCAGGAGCAGATAAACAAACAGCAGTACGGAGAGTTCTATGATCATCCCGCGCTGTCTGCTGCCGATTATAAATTAGCTGTCCATTTAAAAAACGGCAGAGGCGTATATACCTTCTGTATGTGTCCGGGAGGCTCTGTAGTAGCAGCGGCAAGCGAAAACGGAAGGCTTGTGACAAACGGCATGAGCGAATATGCAAGAGATAAGACAAATGCCAATTCAGCGGTTCTTGTAGGAATTACTCCGGATGATTTTCACAGCACAGATGTCCTTGCGGGCGTTGAGCTTCAAAGAAAGCTGGAAGCCGGGGCTTTTGTTCTCGGAGGGGAAAACTACCATGCCCCTGTACAAAGAGTAGCTGATTTTCTTTCAAAACGCCGCAGCACAGAAACCGGAAGTGTAATACCGAGCTACAAGCCCGGTGTTGAACTCACAGACCTTCATCTCTGTCTTCCGTCATTCATCACCGAATCGCTTGAAGAAGGTCTGCCGATGCTTGATAACAGATTAAAGGGCTTTGCAGACGGTGATGCTGTGCTTACTGCCGTTGAAAGCCGCAGCTCCTCGCCTGTCCGTATTCTCAGAAATGAAAAGATGCAGTCCGTATCTATGGAGGGACTGTATCCGTGCGGTGAAGGCGCAGGCTATGCCGGAGGAATAATGTCTGCCGCTGTTGACGGAATAAAAGCCGCTGAGATGATACTTATTCGCAGTTTGACAATATAATACTTTATTTGAAATTTTGTATTGACAAATGCATAGAATAGTGATAGACTTTTATTGCAAATCAAAAAGCTGTCTTCAGGGCGGGGTGAAAGTCCCCACCGGTGGTAAAGCCCACGAGCATTTTATGCTGAATTGGTGAAATTCCAATGCCGACGGTAGAGTCCGGATGAAAGAAGATGCAATCCTCATGCAATGCATGAATTAATTGTATTGACTGCCCTGTGGTTTTTCCACAGGGCTTTCCTTTTGTTGACAGCAAATTTTAAGGAGGTCATAACAATGACAAAAGAAAAAAT
>CACXDV010000137.1 GCA_902766585.1 uncultured Ruminococcus sp. | reverse complement strand
ATTATCTCTTTGAGAACTGAGGAGCACGACGAGCGGCCTTGAGACCGTACTTCTTTCTTTCCTTCATTCTCGGATCACGAGTAAGGAAGCCTGCTCTCTTGAGCTTCGGACGAAGGTTCTCAGTATCATAGCTGAGAAGAGCTCTTGAGATACCGTGACGGATAGCGCCGGCCTGACCGGTAACGCCGCCGCCGTTTACACGGCAGACAACATCGAACATTTCCTCTGTACCTGTAAGAACGAGAGGCTGACGAACGATGAGCTTAAGAGTCTCAAGTCCGAAATAATCGTCGATATCTCTGTCATTGATGGTAACCTTACCGGTACCCTTATAAAGTCTTACTCTGGCAACTGAGCTTTTTCTTCTGCCTGTGCCGTAAAAATATGATGTCTTATCGTACATAATTTATTGCCTCCCCTCTTATTACTCAATTACAACGGGCTTCTGAGCCTCATGCTTATGCTCTGCACCCTTGTATACATGAAGTCTTGTCATAGCCTTGCGGCCAATTGTGTTAGCAGGGATCATTCCCTTAACAGCAAGCTCAAGAGCAAGCTCAGGCTTGTTAGCCATAAGATTGTCATATCTTACAGACTTCATATGACCGATATAACCTGTGTGATGATAGTAATACTTCTGCTCAAGCTTCTTACCTGTGAGAACCATTTTCTCTACATTTGTTACGATTACGAAATCGCCGCAATCTACATGAGGCGTGAATGTGGGCTTGTTTTTGCCTCTGAGCAGGTCTGCAACCTGAACAGCAAGACGGCCCATAGTCTTACCTGTTGCGTCAATAACATACCACTGGCGTTCAATTTCGCCGGGCTTAGCCATGAAAGTTGACATAGCGTTTATCCTCCCTGAATTTCCAAATTTCTGTTTTGCGGGCATCATTTGTAAATGCACCCTCAAGTCACTCATAGATAATATCACATACCGCGAATTAAGTCAAGAGATTTTTCAAGCTTTTTTAATTTAGCAATTCAAACCTTTTGTTTTCTATGTTTTTCTCTCAAAATCTCTTAAAATCAAATTTGTGATTTTAAGTTTCACAGCATAAAGTCAAGGGATATCGCATAGACGTGTATGCTGATATCCCCTGTTTTGTTAAATATTCAGATATTGCTTCAAAGCCTTTTGCCCGTAAGTCTTACACCCGACTTATCCAGACCTGCGCCGAGTACAAAAAACAGACCGGAGCTTGCTGTTATCTGTATCATATTTGAAGGAACGTCCGCCAGCGCAGCCATAAGCGCAGCCTGTGCGGCAGAACCGCTCAGAATACTCAGCAGTACGCCAAAGAGATAATATCCTCCGACACAGATAAGCCCCGCAGGTATCAGAGCAAAAATATTTCTCTTGCACAGTATCTTTCCGCTGCCCGAATCAAAAAACAGCACCATAAGACTCTTTATTATCATTGTAGGCAGTACCCACATAGCATAGCCGGACAGGTAATCGGACATTCCCGCACCTATAGCAGCAGCGCCCATTGCATAAGGCGCAGGCAGAACAGCCGCCGCTATGAAAATAATTCCGTCGCCGACATGAATATATCCCTGATGAGTAGGAATATGAACAAATGCAGTAACAACGCATATGATAGCTGCAAATACAGCCGATAATGTCAGATATTTCAGATGCTTTATCCTTTTTCTGTTATCCATAATAATACCCGCCCTCTAATGTCTATTTGTTTAATAGGTGATTTATTGATATTGCTATTATACATCAACAGTGCAATATTGTCAATACGAAACAAAAATTCTCATAATGAGAGTTTTGCAGCAGTTGACTTTTTTGTTTCTAAAAGGTATAATATAGGCAGAGTGGGATAAACAGCCGCGGATGCAGTGCCGAAAGGACGCACCCGAGGAAAGTCCGGGCTCCTCAGGGCAGGATAACGGCTAACGGCCGCCGGGGGTGACCCCAGGGAAAGTGCAACAGAGATATACCGCCTCAGCTTCTGAGGTAAGGATGGAAAGGCGAGGTAAGAGCTCACCGGCGCACAGGAGACTGTGCGGCCATGTAAACCCTATCCGGAGCAACACCGCAGGGAAGTGTATTCATCGGCCCGATGGCTTCAGCAGGTGGCATTGAGCAGT
>CACXDV010000136.1 GCA_902766585.1 uncultured Ruminococcus sp. | reverse complement strand
CTTATTCTGTCACCGTCTGATTCAAGAGTAAGAATACCCTGATGAACATCCTTCAAAAGACTTGCCTGTACGGTACAGCTGTAGCTTCTGTCATTGTTCATTTTAAGCTCGCTTTTGCTGTCGCCTATACGGAAGGTAAGCCTGTCATTTTTGCCAAGCTCGATATCGGTCTCCAATGTCAGATTAAGGTCATAGGTCTTAGTATCATTGTGAGCCTTGCCTGCTGTGAAGCTGTAATTTTTCGCTATCTTTTCAGCCGAGGAACGTCTCGTATTCTCTAAAAGGATCTGTAAATTTGATGCTCCGGCTGAGTATGAATCACCCGCCGTCACCCCTATGATCTGCAGCTTATACTGTGTCACAAAATACGCGGCAATACAAAGTATAACGCCCACTGTTATCACTATTATGGCGGGAGAAACGATTTTGCTGTGCGCTGTTCTGTCTCCGTTGAGTATTTTTTTGTTTATATAGAACCTGTAGATGAAATAGTATATAACAAAGAAAAGTATTGCAACTAAAAGAACAACTGCTGTAACCGGAATGATATTGTCAAATAATGCCTGTACTCCATAAGGATAGCTTTCCATAACGGTACCTCCTCAAATACCAAAATATGTTTTGAATTTCGTATAATAGTTTCTTGTAACATCCACCTTTTCTGAATTCTTCATTTTCAGAATGAATTTCATATAAAGAGTGGGGGTAATATGCTCGATCTTATCCGTTCTGATAATGACCGAATTGCTTACTCTGAGAAATTTATCGGGGGCAAGAATACTTTCAAATCTTGCAAGAGAATCTGCGGATCTGTAAACGCTTTCAGAGGTATGTACTTCAATATTGTGTCCATAGCTTTCTATGGTAATAATATCCTCAACAGAGATAAGCAGTCTTGTTCCTTCATTATCCCTTACTGCTATCCTCTCCGGAAATATTGATTTATGAAGCAGTACATATTCAGATTCATCATCAGTTTCTATGCCATGCTCGTTAAGCGTTTTCTTTACCTCTTCATAGCTTTCATCGCTGAACTCTAACCTGATCCTGAACAATTCATCAGCCCCTTTCCACAGTACGAACACTGCCGCGGTCGTGTTCCCTGTGATTATGATTATATTATATTTAAAAAATATCTGCAACCGTTTTTGCATAAACAGCACTGAATACAGCGCAGATTGCAATAAAAATTCCTGTTATACAGAAAAAGGCTGATCGCTGTATTTTATATTGAAAAAAATGGATATTTATGATATAATCTATATCAGAAGGATGTGATATCATGCAAACAAGAAGTGAAAATTTTTGCAGGAGGTTTATTGTTCCTCCGTCTCAGCTCGGGTTCGAGGCACCCACACCGAAGGAAAGAGAGCATCTCGAAAAAATGAACAAAACCTCAAAAACGATCATTATTATTGCTGATCTTCTTATATCCGTTGGCGTCGGTTTAATTATGTATTTCATAATAAAGCTGCCCTGGGAACTTGATATTATAGTCACGATAATAATGGCATTTGCCTGTGGAATGTATCTGCTGAAGCCGAATGTCTACGGCGTTTTCCGCGGAGTCATCATCGGAAAGCAATTGGGCAGCAGACAGGGGGATTCTTATTTCAGCGTTAATGTTTGGTCTGAGGAGAAAAAGCAGTACGCCGAAAAGATCTCATGGAAGGGCAGCGAAAAAATGGATCAGTTAGCTCCGGGTGATGAGGTAGTCATATACCGCATTGACAAACGCTATTATGCCGAAAAACCGTTAGGTTAAAAAATTATGGCTGTTATACCGCAAAAGGATATAACAGCCATTTTCTTATCGTTTCTGTACGGAAAACGATCAGTCGTTATAGTTATTATTTCTTCTGTTTCCTCTGAAACCGCCGTTTGAAGGACGTGAAGGTCTGCGGGGAGCAACATCATTTTCAGGTGTAAGTCCCTCTACCTCAATAAGAGCCTCTCTGCGCGAAAGGTTTATTCTGCCCTTGTCATCGATATCAAGCACTTTGACAATAATTACATCATCAACATTTACAACATCAGTTACCTTTTCTGTGCGCTTAACATCAAGCTGTGAAATATGGCAAAGACCTTCCTTGCCGGGAGCGATCTCAACAAATGCGCCGAAATCCATAAGTCTTGTTACTCTTCCCTTGAAGATAGCGCCGGGCTCAGGCTCCCTTACAATTGTATCAACAATTGTCATAGCTCTGTTACAGTTATCCATATCAAGACCGCTTACATAAACGTGTCCGTCCTCTTCAATGTCGATCTTAACATCACATTCAGCGCAGATCTTCTGAATGACCTTTCCGCCTGAACCGATGACCTCACGGATCTTGTCAACGGGAATAACTGTTGTAAGCATCTTTGGAGCATACTTTGAAAGCTCCTTTCTCGGCTCGGGGATCGCCTTGAGCATAACTTCATCAAGGATATAATCTCTTGCCTTATGTGTCTTATAAAGAGCTTCCTTTACCATATCGGGTGTAAGACCGCTGATCTTAAGGTCCATCTGTATAGCAGTGATACCCTCATGTGTACCTGCTACCTTGAAGTCCATATCTCCGAAGAAATCCTCAAGTCCCTGGATATCGACCATTGTCATCCAGCGCTCGCCCTCGGTGATAAGTCCGCAGCTTATACCTGCAACGGGAGCCTTTATCGGAACGCCCGCATCCATGAGTGAAAGCGTTGAACCGCAGATAGAGCCCTGTGATGTGGAACCGTTTGAAGAAAGTATCTCGGATACAAGACGTATAGTATAGGGGAATTCCTCTACAGAGGGAATTACCGGAACAAGAGCTCTTTCAGCAAGTGCGCCGTGACCTATCTCACGTCTGCCGGGACCTCTTGAGGGCTTTGTTTCGCCTACGGAATATGAGGGGAAATTATAGTGATGGATATATCTCTTGCTTGTCTGATCGTCGATACCGTCCATTATCTGCTGATCGCTGACAGGACCGAGTGTTGTGACAGTGAGTACCTGTGTCTGACCTCTTGTGAAAAGACCTGAACCGTGTACTCTCGGAAGAACTCCTACCTCGGAAGCAAGCGGACGCATTTCATCCATTCCTCTTCCGTCAACACGCTTCTGCTCATCAAGCAGCCAACGGCGTACAACGAACTTCTGTGTCTTATAAAGACATTCATCTATCTTTGCTTCCTGCTCAGGATATATCTCGTCAAATTTAGCATGAACGCTTTCATATATAGGCTTGAGTCTTTCCTCACGGACATTCTTGTCATCTGTATCAAGAGCTGCCTTGATATCCTCTATGGAGAACTCCTTGATAGCCTCAAACATATCATGATCAGGCTCGTTGCTCGGATAGGAGAATTTCTCCTTGCCTATCTCATCGCGGATGCCCTTGATAAATTCGATTATCTTCTGGTTAGCCTCATGGCCTGCCATAATACCGTTATACATAACATCATCGGGAACGATATCTGCGCCTGCCTCTATCATAGCAATTCTGCTGTCTGTAGAAGCAACGGTAACAGCCATTTTTGACTTTTCTCTCTGCTCCTTATTCGGATTGATAACGAACTCGCCGTCAACCAGTCCGACAGATACGGCAGAAATAGGTCCGTTCCACGGCACATCGGAAATGCTCAGTGCAACTGAGGTTCCGACCATAGCTGCGATCTCGGGGAGACATTCGGGATCATATGCCATAACAGTACAAACGATAGATACATCATTTCTCATATCCTTCGGGAACAGAGGACGAATCGGTCTGTCGATAACACGGGATACGAGTATAGCCTTTTCACTCGGTCTGCCCTCTCTCTTGCCGTATGCTCCGGGTATTTTTCCGAGTGCATACTGCTTCTCCTCATAATCTACTGACAGGGGGAAGAAATCAACTCCCTCTCTTGGCTTTGCTGATGCGGTAACAGCTACATGGATAACTGTTTCGCCGTAGTGAACAAAGCAGGCGCCGTTTGCAAGCTGAGTTGTTTTGCCTGTTTCGATAACAAGGGGTCTGCCTGCAAATTCGGTCTCAAATCTTCTGAATTTTTCAAACATAGCTTTTCCTCCATTTTTATAATTTGCAGAAGCCCCGGGCATTTTGTCTGTACTAATTCATAATGCAAAACACACCGACCGATATGCTTTGCATTATGAATTACCGGTACAGTTATCAAAGCACCGGAGGCTTCGCTTTTTTCTTTTAAAGAATTGAAACAAGGCAGTCTGAATAACAGACTGCCCCGAACAATTATTTACGGATACCGAGTCTTGCGATGATGGAACGATAACGCTCAATGTCAACCTTGATCAGGTAATTGAGAAGACTTCTTCTCTGACCGATCATCTTAAAAAGACCTCTTCTGGAATGATGATCCTTCTTGTGTGTCTTGAGATGCTCTGTAAGGTCAGCAATTCTCTTTGTAAGAATAGCGATCTGAACCTCGGGTGAACCTGTATCGCCCTCGTGAATAGCATACTCCTTGATGATAGCATTCTTTTCTTCCTGAAGCATTTTTTACCCACCTTTACTATGAATTTTGCCTTTGCCCACTGTCATATGACACTATCTTAGTCCGGGGCTGTGGATTCCCATACAAGGGCTTTGCCCCCGAACCATGAACGAGCTCAACGAGTACAATTATAACATATATTTTTACGCTTGTAAAGACCTTTATACACTTTTTTCGGTACTTTTATAAGAGCATAAATTTCTTCCCGTGATCACCAGCGCTTAAAGCCGTGAACTGTTTCAATATAGTTATAGCGGTACATTCCGTAGTTGTATTCAGGTCTCAGACCATAGAAATAATAATTGACAATACCGCTTGATGCGCCGTTATTATTCTCTACCTGAGGATCGAATACATAATGCTTTCCGTTTACATTCACATCAGACCAGTAATGGCCGTCATATCCGCCCGCGGACATTGCAACGTCACCATATACGAAATTGGTTTCAAAGCCGATGCGCCTTGTCATTACAGTAAATGCAGCGCCGAAGTTTTCACAGGTACCTATTCTGTCCCTGAGTATGCAGTATGAAAACTCAACAATTTCCCTGTCCTGCTCACTCATATATCCGTCGGCATATATTGCCTTATAGCCGTCATAGCCGTAGGTACACTGTGTTGCAAGATAGTCATAGCAGGCTTTGAGCTTCTGACCGGGCGTCATATCGTCTGTAAGTATCTGTGCAAAAATTTCATCGACCAATTCATCAACGGGGGCAAAATTTGTCTTCATCGGTTTAAGCTCAACTGAATTAAGCTCGGACTCAATGCTGTAAATATCGGAATAT
>CACXDV010000135.1 GCA_902766585.1 uncultured Ruminococcus sp. | reverse complement strand
AGGAGAAAAGGAATCGTGAAGGCTTTCCATCGGCACCTTATGCTCAACAGGGGAGAATTTTGCGGCAGCCTCACCGCCGACATGACGGGTAGGGGAATCCGATGTCATAAGCTGAGGAAATTCAGACTCGATACCTTCAAGCTCCCTGAGAAGCATATCATATTCATAGTCACTGATTTCAGGAGAATCCTGATTGTAGTATCTGTCATTGTGGTAGATTATCTGTTCTTTGAGTTCTTCCGCTCTTTTTTTTGCAAAATCAAAGTCCATAATAAAGTCTCCTTAAAAAATTCATTCGTATTTTGTAAAATACTCTTTTTCCGGCAATGGTCTGCCATTGATAAAAATATCAAGTACTTCAAAGAAGTCATCGGAAAAATGTGATACAGCCCCGTCAAAGTATATTCCGTGAAAGAAGCCGCTGCTGTCAATAGCAAGAAAAAGCCGGTATACCTCAATCATTGCCACCGGAAACAATGCGGTATGATAATGAATACTTGTCTGTATTACCGAGAAGTCGGTGCAGCAATGTATAGATATTTCATTTATAGTAATGACACCGCTTCTGCCTTCCGGGGTTTTGAATTTTATATCCATATTCCCGAACAGCTCCCAGAAATCAAAAAGCTTCGGAAAAGGCTTATATGAGGGAAAATCATATAGATTCAATTCCTCATCATGCTCAAGATAATCGAAAAAACGGCTGTATAGCTTAGGAATATCAAGGTTTTTGATACATCTGCTTTCAGTCCATCCGAAGCGGGAAAGGTAGTCGATCATCTCCTGTTTTTTGTATAAAGATATCATTTCTTATCCCCCCGCAGTCTGAGCGAAGCCTACGATAAGCGGCATAGTTATGACTGAAATAAGTGTGGACAGAGTAACAAGATTTACGGATAACTCCGTATCGTTTTCAAATTTTGCGGCAAACATTGTAGTAGCTGCCGCAGCGGGAGCGGAGGCGGCGATAACGCAGGTGATAAGAACAGTTCCGCGTATACCGGCGAGCATCATACCTCCGAAGGTAAGCAGTGGTATTGCAACAAGTCTCAGAAGTACACAGATAAAGCCTTTTCCGTCCTTGAAGGCATCAGTGATCTTTGCTTTTGAGAGATAGTAGCCCACTACCATCATAGGAAGCGGAGTATTGAGATTAGCCATAAATGTTATTGGTTTGGATATTATTTCCGGTATCGGAACTGAGAGCAGAAAAATCACAAGTCCCACAGCCATACCGATTATACATGGATTGAGAATTATTTTTTTAGCTGAAAGAGAACCCTTTTCTCCGCCTGAGAGCCAGACGCCGAAGGTCCACATAACAACATTGAAAATAACTATATATACAGCTCCGAAGAATACGCCGTCCGCTCCGAGAATAGCCTGCTGCATCGGCAGTGACATATATCCGCAGTTTGAAAAAATAAGAGCAAAACGGTATACGCGGTTTCTTTCGGGCACTTTATCGTGAAACAAAAGCATAGCTATGACTATAGACAGAATGTGGATAAGAAGCGCTGCAGCTGCAGCGGTTAACAGTCCCTGAAGCATAGCTGTATCAAAGGGGCGGATAAAATTCTGAACGATAACGCATGGACAAACGATATAAAGCACGATATCAGTAATTGATTTTACAGCGGTATCGTTGAGCATTTTTGTTTTGCCGCAAAGAAAACCAAGCGCTATCAAAATAAAGAGTTCAAGCACCTGTGTTCCGACGGTAATAAAATTCTGAAAAAGCTGCTGTTCCATATTTTTTCATTTTCCTTTTTATATTATACTCTTCTTTTAAAATCCTCATATCCGAATTTTTTAATGAGCCTTGTATGACCGTCGGAGGTGAGAAGGTATATTGACGGCAGAGGCATTCCGTTGAAGGTATTGTTTTTTACTATCGAATACATTGCCATATCGGTAAAGATAAGCTTATCACCGATATTAAGCGGAGCCTCAAATGAATAATCCCCGATAATATCGCCTGCAAGGCAGGTGGGACCTCCGAATCTGTATGTATAAGCAAGTACGCCCAGTTCCTTGGAACCCAAAATATAAGGTCTGTATGGCATTTCAAGGACATCAGGCATATGACAGGCAGCAGAGGTATCGAGAATAGCAAGGTCCATTCCGTTTTTGGTTATGTCGAGTACGCTTGAAACGAGGAAGCCCGCATCAATAGCGACAGCCTCACCCGGTTCTATATAGACCTGAACATCATATTTCTCTTTTATGCGGTTGATAAGTGAGATAAGCTTTTCAACGTCATAATCAGGCTTGGAGATATGATGACCGCCTCCGAAGTTGAGCCATTTCATTTTGCAGAGGTATTTGCCGAATTTTTCTTCAACGACTTCAAGAGTTCGCTCCAGAACATCAGCGCCCTGTTCGCACATTGTATGGAAATGCAGACCGCTGATACCATCAAGTTCATTTTCCTCAAATGAAGAGAGTGTTATACCCAGACGGGAGTTTGTAAAGCAGGGATTATAAATATCGGTTTCTATTTCTGAATATTCGGGATTTATTCTGAGACCGAATTCTATTTCAGGGTGTTTTGATGCCTTATCCCTGAAATGCTTCCACTGTGAAAAGGAATTGAAAACTATATGGTCGCAGATACCGAGAAGCTCATCAAATTCCTCATCCTTATAGGCAGGAGAAAAAACATGAACCTGACGGTTTCCCATTTCCTCATGAGCGAGTTTTGCCTCAAAAAGACCGCTGGAAGTTGTACCGCTGATATAGTGCGATATAAGAGGATAAACGCAGTATGATGAAAAAGCCTTCTGAGCTAAAAGCACATGACAGCCTGTTTTTTCCTCAACAGAGCGGAGTACGGTAAGATTTCGTATAAGAGCCTCCTCATCAATGACATAGCAGGGAGTGGGGAGGGATTTAAGTATTTCAGTTTTATTCATTTAAGCACGTCACCTCATTAAAAAATCATATATCATATTATAGCATTTATCTTTGAAAAAATAAACAACAAAATACAGTCATCTGTGCATATTATAAACAGCATAAAATATTGATTTTTTGTATGAAAAAGGATATAATATTAAAAATGTGAAATTACAACTAAATAGAGCATGGGACATCATTTCAGTAAAAATTGTGTCTTTAGCGGAAAGGCGGTAAAAAATGAAAGCTCTTATCACAGGTGCGTCATCAGGTATAGGAAGAGATATTGCAAGAAAGGCAGCAAAATATTATGATAAGATAGTTCTGGTCGGACGAAATGAAAAAAGACTTAATGAACTTAAAACAGAACTTGAAAACAAATATCATACAGAAATCACTGCTGTTGCAACTGATTTAAGCATACAGCAAAACTGTATAGACCTTTTCAATGCTCATAAGGATGTTCACTTGCTTGTAAACAATGCAGGCTTCGGAGATACGGGCAGGTTTAACGAAACAAGTCTTGAAAAAGATACTGATATGATTAATACCAATATACTTGCCATGCACACACTGATGAAGCTTTATCTTGGGGAAATGAAGAAAAAGAACAGAGGTCATATTCTGAATACCGCATCAATGGCAGGATT
>CACXDV010000134.1 GCA_902766585.1 uncultured Ruminococcus sp. | reverse complement strand
TAATGTTCGATTGTCTGCTGGATTCATCCAATATCATCAGAATCCTTCATCATTATTTTTCTTTTAAAGAAAGTTGATTTCCGTGGTGCAGGGACTGCACAGGTTGACAAAATGTGGGATTTGTTATAGAATATAAGGATAGAATAGATAAGTGTGTTTATATTCCTGAATAGGTCTGTAATCAGCTTTGCCGTATAAGTAAATTGCTTGTGCGGAAAAATAAAAAATAATTTCTGATGGAGGTATGTGAAGATGAGCTTTACGATTATAGGAACAGGAAAAGCAGTTCCTGAGTATGTCATGCCTAATGACGAGCTGTCAACAATGGTAGAAACAAATGATGAATGGATCCGCACAAGAACGGGTATTGAAAAGCGTCATATCTGCAAGAGTGAAACAATTACCCAGCTTTGTGTTGAGGCTGCAAATAATGCCCTCGAAAATGCGGGCGTGAAGCCGGAAGAGCTTGACCTTATAATCTGCTCCACAATGAGAGGAGAAAATATCACTCCTTCACAGGGATGTATGATACAGAAGGAAATCGGCGCGGCCTGCGCTGCATTTGATGTCAATGCTGCTTGCTCCGGATTTATCTATGCCCTCGATATCGCTGCCGGCTTCTTTGCAAGAAAAGCAGTTAAAAAGGTTCTTATAGTTTCAATGGATAACCTTTCAAATATTATAGACTGGACAGACCGCTCTACCTGCGTGCTTTTCGGTGACGGCGGAGCTGCCGCGGTTCTCGGTGAGGGCGATGACCTCCTTTCAATACACATTACGGCAGTCGGAAATGATGACGCTATAAGAATTCCTCACGGAACAAATTCTTCCCCCTTCTATGAGCATGAGGAGGAAAGAGCTGTTCTCCATATGGCAGGAAATGATGTATATAAATTCGCTACCGCAGCAATGGCTAACGGTATCAAAAAGGCTGTTGCTGATGCAGGCTTGCAGCAGAGTGATATAGACTGCGTTATCCCTCATCAGGCAAATATCAGAATTATCAATACGGCAGCAAAGAACCTTGACATACCAAGAGAAAAATTCTTCTGCAATGTACAGAATTACGGCAATACCTCCTCCGGCAGCGTTCCTATCGCTCTTGATGAGGCTAACCGTACAGGCGTTCTCAAAAAGGGCGACCTTATCGCAATGTGCGCTTTCGGCGGCGGTCTTACAACAGGAAGCTGCGTTATCCGCTGGAATAAAGACTGATAATATAACAGAACAGGAGGAGCATTATGGGAAAAACCGTGTTTGTGTTTTCCGGACAGGGAGCACAGTTCCCCGGAATGGGAAAATCACTTTATGAAAATTCCGAAGCGGCAAGGGCTGTATTCGATATGGCGGAGGAGATCCGCCCGGGTACAAAGGCTCAGTGCTTCGAGGGTACTAAGGAGGAGCTTTCGGTGACGATAAATACACAGCCATGTGTATTCGTGACTGATCTTGCGGCTGCCGCAGCGGCTGCCGAAAAGGGTATAATGCCGGATTACGCTGCAGGCTTTTCTCTCGGAGAAATAGCTGCACTGGCTTTTGCCGGTATGCTTTCCTATGAAGAAGCGTTTAAGCTTGTGTGCAGACGCGCAGAATATATGGATGAGGCAGCTAACAGCGAAAAGGGCGCAATGGCTGCCGTGATGAAGCTTACTCCCGAAAAGGTCGAGGAAATATGCTCGGGCTTTAAAAAGGCATATCCCGTAAATTATAACAGCCCCGCTCAGACCGTTGTTGCGGCTGCTGAGGATGAGATAGATGCCCTTTGCGATGTCGTTAAGGCTGAAAAGGGTAAGGCAGTTAAGCTCGCTGTCAGCGGAGCATTCCATTCTCCGTTTATGAACGGCGCGGCAGATAAGCTTGCGGAATATCTTGAAACTGTAAGCTATGCAGAACCGAAGCTGCCCGTTTATTCAAATGTTACCGCTCAGCCGTATGAGGGTGACTATAAGGCTCTTACGGCGGCTCAGGTGAAAAGCCCCGTTAAATGGCAGAAAACGGTTGAAAATCTTATTGCAGAGGGTGCCGACCGTTTTATAGAAGTGGGCGTGGGAAAAACGCTTGCAGGTCTTATCAAGAAAATTGATCCGAACGTTACAGCAATAAATATTCAGGATAAGGAGGGACTTGATACACTTTGATGTATCAGGGGACAATTATGTTAGATCTTACAGGAAAAACAGCAGTTATTACGGGCGCATCAAGAGGTATAGGCAAGGAGATCGCTCTCAAATTTGCAAAACAGGGCGCAAATATAGCTTTTCTTCACTATATGGATGCAGAAAATGCGGCAAATACCGAAAAGGAGCTTAATGAGCTCGGTATCAAGGCAAAGGGCTATGAATGTAATGTGGCGGATTTTGATGCGGCTCAGGCAGCAACAGAACAGATAATCGCAGATTTCGGTGAGGTTCATATCCTTGTAAATAATGCGGGTATCGTAAGAGATATGCTTATCCTTAAAATGAAGGAGGCAGATTTTGATGCGGTAATCAGCGTAAACCTCAAGGGCGCCTTCAATATGACAAAGGCTCTCTATCAGCATTTTATGAAAAAGCGCAGAGGCAGGATCATCAATATCTCCTCTATCGTAGGTCTTACAGGAAATGCAGGTCAGGCTAACTACGCCTCTGCAAAGGCAGGTATGATAGGTCTTACAAAGTCGGTTGCAAAGGAACTTGGCATGAGAAATGTCACTGCTAATGCTATCGCTCCCGGCTTTATCAAGACAGATATGACAGACGGTATGCCCGAAAAGGCAAGAGAAGCAACACTTGCAGCTATCCCCCTCGGCCGCGCCGGTCTTGTTGATGATATTGCGAATACAGCTCTCTTCCTCGCATCCGATGAGGCAAGCTATATTACAGGTGAGGTCATCCGTGTAGACGGCGGTCTTGCAATGTAAGGTGTTTATCAACTAACAGGAATTTCACAGAAAGGAATCTTTTTCAATGAACAGAGTAGTTATTACCGGTATAGGTGCTGTAACCCCCCTGGGCAATGATGTTGATACAACATGGGAGGCTATGAAAAACGGCGTTTGCGGAATTGATATTATAAGTAAATTTGATCCCTCTCAGACAAAGGCAAAGGTTGCGGGCGAGGTAAAGAATTTTGATCCCACAGCTTATATTGATAAAAGAGAAGTAAGAAAAATGGATCTGTTCTGTCAGTATGCAATGGCAGCCGCAACTCAGGCTGTCAATGACAGCGGTATCATGGGAAAGGTCGCTCCGGAACGCTTCGGCGTATATGTAGGTTCCGGTGTCGGAGGCATTACTACCTTCTATGAGCAGAGCATAAATCTTTATACCGACAAGAATATTTCCCCGTTCTTCATTCCTATGATGATAGGAAATATCGCTTCGGGCAATGTGGCTATCAGATTTAATGCAAAGGGTCCCTGTGTTCCGATAGTTACAGCCTGCTCGACCTCAACACATTCTATCGGTGAGGCATTCCATGCGATCAAATTCGGTTTTGCGGATGCGATTATCGCCGGCGGTACAGAGGCTACTATCACACCTCTCGCTGTAAAGGGCTTTACAAGCTGTAAGGCGCTCACGCTTTCAGATGATCCGAAGAGAGCTTCCATTCCCTTCGATAAGGAAAGATCAGGCTTTGTAATGGGCGAAGGCTCAGGCATTGTTATCCTTGAGGAATATGAACACGCTGTTGCAAGAGGCGCTAAGATCTATGCCGAGGTCGTAGGCTACGGAAATACAAATGACGCTCATCATATCACTGCTCCCGATCCGGAGGGTACGGGCGCTGCAAACTGTGTGCGTATCGCTCTTGAAGAGGCAGGCTATCAGGGAACTGAGGAGCTTTATATCAATGCTCACGGCACATCTACCAGCCTTAATGATGCAGGCGAAACAAAGGCATTTAAGGCAGTTCTGGGCGAGAGAGCATATAAGGCTCACATCAGCTCAACAAAATCAATGACAGGTCATATGCTCGGTGCTACAGGCGCTGTTGAGGCAATTGCCGCAGCTCTTGCCCTCCGCGACGGTATCATTCCGCCGACGATCGGTTATAAGGTACCCGATCCTGAATGTGATCTTGATTATACACCCAACAAGGCTGTTGAGGTTCAGGCAGATATGGCTCTTTCCACTACCTTCGGCTTTGGCGGTCATAATGCTTGTATCGCAATTAAAAAAATCTGATTGAATACAGAGGTGATCATAAATGTACAGTGTTGATGAAATAAAAGAGCTGCTCAGTGCTTTTGATTCTTCAAAGGCAACAGCTATGGATATACAGCTCAGTGAAAATGAATTTCTGAGCATTCGTCAGAAAACTGCAGCTCCGGCAGCAGTAACAGCAGAATGTGCTCACGAGGCTGCTGCAGTACAGGCAGCCATACCGGCAGCAGTACCCGCAGCGCCTGTTTCTGAAGCAGCACCCTCCGCAGAGGGAGATGTTCTCGAATCTCCGATGGTAGGCGTATTCTATGCCGCACCGTCACCCGACAGCGAGCCTTATGTTACTGTAGGCAGCAGCGTTAAGCAGGGCGATGTATTGTGCCTTATAGAAGCAATGAAGCTTATGAATGAGGTAACAGCCGAAAGAAGCGGAGTTATTACCGAGGTATGCGTAGATAACGGTCAGGTGGTTGAATACGGTCAGCCGCTGTTCAGAATAAAATGATAAAGCAGGTGCGGTTATGAATAAAGAAGAAATTATGCAGATAATCCCCCACAGAAATTCTATGCTTCTTATAGATGAGGCAACCAAAACAGGCGAGACTACCTGCGAGGGTAAGAAATATATTAAGGGCGATGAATGGTTCCTTGATGGACATTTTCCCGGAAATCCCGTTGTCCCCGGCGTTATCCTCTGTGAAATGATGGCTCAGGCAAGCGCGGTAATTATCTCTGATGTTTCTGCCGCAAGCACTCCCTATTTCACAGGTATCGAAAAGGCTAAATTCAGAAATAAGGTGCTTCCCGGAGATACACTTGAAATAAAATGCGAGCTTAAGGATCATAAGAGAAATTTCTATTTTGTTACGGGCAAGGGATATGTAAACGGAAAGCTCAGTGTTTCGGCAGAATTCTCCTTTGCTCTCGTTCCGCGTGAGGAACAGGAAAAAGCTGATCAATGAAATTTCAATAAATAAACTACTGATATAATACTCTGAACGGCGGAGAATATATCCGCCGCGCCGAGAAAGGAGAGGGAGCCGGTTGTTTTCAAAAATATTGATTGCTAACAGAGGCGAGATCGCCGTAAGAATAATAAGAGCCTGCCGCGAAATGGGAATTTCCACTGTTGCGGTGTATTCTCAGGCGGACAAGGACGCACTTCATGTGACAATGGCTGACGAGAGCTATTGTATAGGCGGACCTCAGGTCACAGACAGCTACCTTAATATGGCAGCTATTCTTGAGGTGGCAGTTGTATCGGGTGCACAGGCTATACATCCCGGCTACGGTCTGCTTTCCGAAAATGCAAAATTCGCTGCGCTTTGTAAAAAATGCAATGTGGAATTTATAGGTCCGAGTGCAGAAATGATCGAAAGACTGGGAGATAAGGACGAGGCACGCCGTACCATGCGCGAGGCGGGCGTTCCCGTTACTCCCGGAAGCGACATAATAGATGATATCGACGAGGCAAGGGAAAAGGCAAAGGAAATAGGCTTTCCGCTGCTTGTCAAGGCTCGTTCGGGAGGCGGCGGAAGAGGAATACGCCGCGTGGACAGCATAGAGGAATTTGATAATGCATTTCTTTCGGCAAAGGCTGAGGCTCAGAGTGCCTTCGGTGACGGAGCCGTATATATGGAAAGATATCTTTTCCCCGTTAAGCACGTTGAAATGCAGCTTCTCTGCGATAAATACGGAAATGTCGTTTGTCTCGGAGAAAGAGAGTGCTCTGTGCAGCGTAAAAACCAGAAGCTTATCGAGGAATGTCCTTCACCGGCTATCACTCCGGAGATACGCTCGAAAATGATGGAGGCTGCCGTTAAGGCTGCAAAGGCTGTAGGCTATGAAAATGCAGGTACGGTTGAATTCCTTCTCGATAAGGATAAGAATTTCTATTTCATGGAGATGAATACCCGTCTTCAGGTAGAGCATCCCGTTACTGAAATGGTTATCGGCATAGATATCGTTCAGTGGCAGATAAGAATTGCCTCCGGCGCAAAGCTTACTGTAACTCAGGACAGGGTGTTCATGCACGGAAATGCGATAGAATGCCGTATTAATGCCGAAGATCCGGATAATAACTATCGTCCGGGCTGCGGAAGGATAAACTTTATCCATGTTCCCGGCGGCCCGTGCGTTCGCTTCGATACGGCTATATATCAGGATTATTCCGTACCGCCGTATTATGACTCAATGGTAGGTAAGCTGATAGTTCAGGCTCGTTCCAGAGAGCTTGCCATAAGAAAAATGAAAATGGCTCTCAGTGAGCTGACAATAAACGGAATAAAGCATAACCGTGATCTACATATAGATATCCTTTCCGATCCGGCTTTCGTTTCGGGAGAGTATACCACGGGCTTTATGGAGGAAAGACAGCAGCGTCTTGAAGAGGAAAAAAGCGGCGACTGATTCCGCTTTTATAATATGCCGCATACAGCTTTGCTGAATTTGTGCGGAGATAGGTCGGGTGCAGCTTGAATACATCAGATATATTTAATTTTTTAAAGCCGAAAAACGAACTTGAAAATCAGGGTGAGGCGATAGATAACCGCCCTTATATCCCCGATGAGCTGTGGGTGAAATGTCCCGTATGCAAAAATCCCGTGCTTTCGGCTGACCTGAATGAGAATAAAAAGGTATGCCCGAAGTGCGGCTACCATTTCCGTATCGGCGCAAGGCAGCGTATTGAGCTGACTGCCGATGAGGGAAGCTTTGAGGAATTTGACGCGGAGCTTACCTCAACAAATATTATAGACTTTCCCGATTATACGAGAAAGCTGAAAAATGCCAAGCTTAACAGCGGTGAAAATGAATCCGTAATTACCGGTATTGCTTTGATCGAAGGCTATAAGGTCGTGCTTGCGGTCATGAATTCACAGTTTATGATGGGCTCGATGGGGACTGTTACGGGTGAAAAGATCACCCGTGCCTTTGAATATGCTACTGAGAACCGCCTGCCTGTTGTAATATTTACGGTGTCCGGAGGCGCAAGGATGCAGGAGGGGATACTTTCCCTTATGCAGATGGCAAAAACCAGCGGCGCTGTAAAAAGACACAATGATGCGGGACTTCTGTATATCACCGTTCTTACCGATCCGACAACAGGCGGCGTTACGGCAAGCTTTGCTATGGAGGGAGATATAATCCTTTCCGAGCCGAAGGCGCTTATTGCCTTTGCGGGACCGAGAGTAATAGAACAGACTATAAGACAAAAGCTTCCGAAGGATTTTCAGTCGGCAGAATTTCTTCTTGAAAAGGGCTTTATTGATGCTGTTGTTCCGAGAGTGGAAATGAAAAAGACACTTTCCCATATCCTTCAGCTTCATGGTGCCGAAAAAGTTTTACAGGAGGGCGACAGCGAATGAGTGCATTTGACAGCGTTACAGCAGCAAGAGCAAACGATCGCCCGACTGCTGTGGATTATATAACAAAAATCTTCGGAGACAGCTTTATCGAATTTCACGGAGACAGACGCTTTGCGGATGATAAGGCAGTTATCGGAGGTATTGCCGAGCTGTGCGGAAAGCCCGTGACGGTTATCGGTCTGGAAAAGGGCAGAAATCTTAAGGAGCGTATGGAAAGAAATTTCGGCTCTGCTCATCCGGAGGGCTACAGAAAGTCCCTCAGACTTATGAAGCAGGCTGAAAAATTTCATCGCCCGATAATATGCTTTGTTGATACGTCAGGCGCTTACTGCGGTATCGGCGCGGAGGAAAGAGGTCAAGGTCAGGCTATCGCCGAGAACCTTTCGGAAATGATGACTCTTAAAACTCCTATCCTCTCTATTCTTATCGGTGAAGGCGGCAGCGGCGGCGCTCTGGCGCTTGCTGTGGCTGATGAGGTATGGATGCTCGAAAATGCTATATATTCGGTAATTTCACCTGAGGGCTGTGCAAGTATTCTCTGGAAGGATGCGGGCAAGACCGCGGAAGCCTCCGAATGTCTTAAGCTTACTTCACAGGATCTTTTCAAGCTTGGTGTTATCGAAAGGATCATACGCGAGCCGAAAAATCTCGACAGCACTATGTTTGAAAGCCTTAAAAATCTGGTAGCGCAGACCTTTGACAGATTAGGCGCTATGGATACAGAGGCTCTGCTTCAGAAGAGATACAACCGTTTCAGAAAATATTAAAAAAACGGTTTTATACATGAGGGAGAAAGCCTTTGAGGTTTTCTCCTTTTTAACTTAAAGGAATAAAGAAAATGGAATTGAATATTGTTTTAGTGGAGCCTGAGATACCGCCGAATACGGGTAATATTGTAAGGACCTGTGCCGCAACGGGCGCAAGGCTCCATATCGTAAGACCTATGGGCTTTAGTGATGATAATAAGCACTTGAAAAGGGCAGGGCTTGATTATTGGCATCTTATGGATCTTACATTCTATGACAGCCTTGATGATTTTTTTGAAAAGACCGCGGGAGGGAAATATTATTATTTTTCTTCCAAGGCAAGAAGGAATTATACACAGGTCGGGTATCCCGACGGATGCTATATAGTTTTCGGAAAGGAAACAAAGGGGCTTCCCGAAAGACTTCTGCTTGATAATCCTGAAAGCTGTGTAAGGATACCTATGACAAGCTATGCAAGGTGTCTTAACCTTTCAAATTCCGCCGCCATTGCCGCATATGAGGTGCTTCGCCAGTGGGGCTTCCCTGAACTTGTGAATCGCGGGAGACTTAAGGAATTTGACTGGGATAATTACGAATGGGATAAATTTGTTTGAAAAAGGGGAAAAAGAATAATGATAACAGTAAGCAACGTGACCGTGAATTTCAGCGGTACTCCGCTGTTTTCTGATGTTAGCCTTAAGCTTACCGATAACAACTGCTACGGTATTATCGGCGCTAACGGCGCGGGAAAATCTACCTTCCTTAAGGTGCTTTCGGGTGACCTTGAGCCGACAAAGGGAGAGGTTATTATTCCCGAAAATACAAGAATGTCCGTATTGAAGCAGGATCATTTTGCATTTGACGAATATACAGTTCTTGATACTGTGATTTACGGAAATAAAAAGCTTTATGATATAATGAAGGAAAAGGACGCTATCTATATGAAGGAGGATTTCTCCGATGAGGACGGTATACGCGCTTCGGAGCTGGAGGCGGAATTTGCCGAGCTTAATGGCTGGGAGGCTGAAAGCGATGCCTCCAAGCTCATACAGGGACTCGGTCTTTCGGAGGATATCCTTTATTCTCAGATGAGCAGTCTTACAGGTAATGAAAAGGTAAAGGTGCTTCTTGCCCAGGCACTTTTTGGCAATCCTCAGATAATACTCCTTGACGAGCCTACCAATAACCTCGATATTAAGGCTATTGCATGGCTTGAGGATTTTATTCTTGATTATGAGGGAACGATAATCGTTGTTTCGCATGACCGTCATTTTCTCAATACGGTCTGCACCCATATGATAGATATAGATTATAACAAGATAAAAATGTATGTGGGCAACTATGAATTCTGGTATGAATCGAGCCAGCTTATCCAGGCTATGATACGTCAGCAGAATAAAAAGACTGAGGAGAAAATAAAGGAACTGCAAAGCTTTGTTCAGAGATTCTCAGCGAATAAGTCAAAATCAAAGCAGGCTACCTCAAGAAGAAAGCTTCTCGATAAGCTTACAGTAGAGGAGCTTCCCGCTTCGTCAAGAAGATATCCCTTTGTAGGCTTCAATATGGACAGAGAGGTCGGCAAGGAGGTATTGCAGGTCGAGGGCATATCCAAGACCATTGACGGCGAAAAGGTACTTGATAATGTAAGCTTCCGCATAGAGAGAACGGATAAGGTGGCTTTTCTGTGTGATAATGAAATTGCCGTTACTGCGCTTTTTGAGATACTGATGGGACATATGGAGCCTGATGAGGGCGAATTCAAATGGGGCGCAACAACTGCTCAGTCATATTTCCCCAAGGATAATACCGAATTTTTTGACGGAAATGATATGACTATTATCGACTGGCTCAGACAGTATGTAAGGGGTAATGATAATACAGATACCTATCTGCGCGGTTTTCTCGGAAGAATGCTTTTCTCCGGTGATGATGTGTTTAAGCCCGTTAAGGTGCTTTCGGGCGGTGAAAAGGTAAGATGTATGCTTTCAAGGATGATGATGTTCGGCGCAAATGTGCTTATCCTTGACCAGCCTACCAACCACCTTGATCTTGAATCAATTACGGCAGTAAACAAGGGACTTTCCAATTTTAAGGGAGTTGTACTCTTTACATCGCATGACCATGAGTTCATTTCGACGGTTGCCAACAGGATAATAGTTATCGAAAAGACGGGTATAAAGGATATTACCCGCACATATGACGAATATATCGCTGAAAAATACAGCGTATAATAAACAGTCTTTACGGCTTTTTAACGGAGGTGAGACAGTATGCTTACAGAAAGGGACAGGGCAGACCTTTTTCTCGATAAATACCGTGAGCTTGAGGAAGAGCTGAATAAGAAATACGGTGATGAAAAGGCTTTCGGCAGTCCGGTGGTAAGATTCATAAACGATAAGGAAAGCAAGGCGTACCGCGAACAGCTTGACCTTTGCAGGGAAATAAGGAATTTTCTTTCTCATCATTCGGAATTTGAGGGTGAAAGAATAATTCAGCCCTCGGAATCGCTAATAAAATTTCTTGATGAGGTTACTGAATATATCCGCCGTCCGCCTCTTGCGCTTACCTGCGCGACGCTTTATGCGGATATACTGAAAACAACACTGTCTCAGAAGGCGCAGACCGTTATGAAAAAAATGGAACGGCAGGGCTTTTCTCATGTTCCCGTCATTGATGCGGGAGAATGTGTGGGCGTGTTCAGCGTAAGCACTATTTTTACATATGCGCTTGCCAACGGAATGACCTGTATAGTTGACGATATGACAGTCGGTGATTTTTCGGAGTATCTTCCGATAGATAAGCACAGCACAGAGAGATTCCGTTTTATGAGCAGTGAGGCTACCCTTTATGACGTGAGGGCGGAATTTGAAAATAAGCAAAGAAGCGGAAAGCGTCTTGCCGCAGTATTTATAACAGATAACGGCTCACAGTGCGGAAGGATACTCGGTATGCTTACCTCACATGATATAATCAATTTCTGAGGAGGCGCGGAAATGGCAGATGAAAAGCAGAAGGTCATGGTTGCAATGAGCGGAGGAGTTGACAGCTCCGCTGCTGCTGCCGTACTTCTGGAAAATTATGATGTTACGGGCGTTACCATGAGACTTTTCGGAAATGACGATATCAAGGCGGAGGAGGGAAAAACCTGCTGCTCGCTTGAGGATGTCGAGGATGCAAGGTCGGTCGCTTTCAGGCTCGGAATAGATTTCTATGTCTTTGATTTCGGTGAAAGGTTCAGGAAATGTGTCATTGACCGCTTCAACAGCGCGTATTTTGACGGACTTACTCCGAACCCGTGCATAGACTGCAACAAATACATAAAATTTGATGCGCTTCTTTCCCGCGCAGAGCAGCTCGGCTTTGATTATATAGCCACGGGGCATTATGTCCGCAGAAGATATGATGAAGCAACGGGTAAATATCTGCTTCTCAAGGGCGCGGATCCGTCAAAGGATCAAAGCTATGTGCTTTACGGAATGACACAGTACCAGCTTTCAAAAACACTTTTCCCTATGGGAGAATTTACAAAGCAGCAGACAAGAGAGCTGGCAGCGGAAAAATGTCCGTTTGTCGCAGCAAAGCCCGACAGTCAGGATATATGCTTTGTTCCTGACGGAGATTATGCGGACTTTATAGAAAAATATACTGGAAAAAGCTCTCCGGAAGGTGACTTTGTCGATATGAACGGAAACCTTCTCGGAAAGCATAAGGGGATAATTCACTATACCGTAGGTCAGAGAAAGGGGCTTGGTATTGCCCTCGGAGTACCTGCCTACGTTGTTGAGAAGGATGTTAAAAATAACCGCGTCGTTCTCGGAAGCAACGAAGACCTGTTTTCAGATACGGCTTTTGTAAAGGATGTGAACTGGATATCAGGAGAGCTTCCGAAGGAGCCTTTAAGGATAAGGGCGCGTATCAGATACAATAAAAAGGAACAGCCCGCAACGCTTTATCCTTTGGAGAATAACTGCATCAAGGTGGTTTTTGATGAGCCTCAGAGGGCAATAACTCCCGGTCAGGCTATTGTATGCTATGACGGCGATATTATCCTCGGCGGCGGACAGTGTGTTTCTTCTGCCGGTTAAATATTGCAGCTTTGCGGAAAGAACCAATAGGTATTATATATTCATTTGCAAATATCAGACCTCATGTTGAACAAGGTGAAATAATAATGAAATTTGACAGAAAAAATATTGAGAAAATATTGTTTTTGGGAACAGCACTTATACTGATATATCTCGGATTGCAGAATATGAATATAGTCGTGCAGTTCTTTGTATGGGTGCTGGGCGTTCTTACACCGTTTCTTATTGCAGTCTGCTGTACATTCTTCCTGAACGTGCCGCTGAAGGCGATAGAAAAAAGTCTCTTCCGCCCGAAAAACGGAAAACAGATACATCCGTTTTTTGACAGAATAAGAAGACCTGTAGCGATCGTGATGTCTATTACTTTGTTTCTTCTGATAATCGGAGCCTTTCTGATAATCATTATTCCGGAAATAGTGAAGAGCATCAATGATATTGCCCACGCAATACCCGATGCCTTGAAAACGCTTAATGAAAATGTCCAGCAGTTTGCAAGGGATAATGAATACGCGGCAAATATCGCTAAGTTTATCAATCCCGATTACGGTACGGAAACGATAGTAAACGGTCAGACTGTCATAAACGAGGAAATAATAGACGCGGCTGCACTGTCATCGTATTTTACAGGTATGCTTACCGATAATGCAGGCGGTCTTGTCAGCTATACGGTAAATATGGTATCGTCTGTTGTAAGCATTGCGCTGAATATTTTTCTCGGACTTGTCCTTTCCATCTATACCCTTATGAAAAAGGAAAAGATCGCGGCTAATGTCAAAAAGCTGATCTATGCTGCTTTACCCGTTAAGGGCGCTGATTTTATAATCGAGGTAGGTCATCTTACCAATAAATCCTTCTACAACAGTATTACCGGACAGATGATGGAATGTGTTATCCTCGGAGGTCTTACTGCTCTTGGAATGACGATATTCGGCTTTCCCTATGCGGCGCTTGTCGGCGTAATGGTCGCTGTGCTTTGCTGGATACCTATGTTCGGCGTATGGATAGGCGCGGGTATCGGTACTCTTTTCGTTCTTACAAAAGATCCTGTTCAGGCAATATGGTTCCTTGTGTTTATGGTATGCCTGCAGCAGATCGAGGGCAATTTCATATTCCCCCGTGTTGTGGGAAGCAATATGGGACTTCCGCCGATACTGATGATCTCCGCTATCGTGCTTTTCGG
>CACXDV010000133.1 GCA_902766585.1 uncultured Ruminococcus sp. | reverse complement strand
CTTCTTGAGGATGCTCCTGAGACAGCAGCAGAAGAAGAAGAGTAATAACGAAAAGCTTCAGGCATCTCATTTTTGGGATGCCTGATTATTCTTTAATATCGGGGGAATAAAAATGTATGAGGAAATAACGGAAAAAGCAAAAGCAGCAGTTACCGAGATACTTGAACAGGCTAAGCTTAAAGAGGGAGACATTTTTGTAGTCGGCTGTTCATCAAGCACACTAAAGGGTGAGGGCTACGGAAAGGCCTCAAGCATGGAAATTGCACAGGCTTTGTTTGACGGTATTTATCCGGAGCTTAAGAAGAGAGGAATAATTCTTGCAGCTCAGTGTTGCGAGCATCTTAACCGTGCGATCATTACCGAGGAGACTGCAGCCATAAAGCAAAATCGTGAAATTGTAAATGTTGTTCCTCAGCCAAAGGCAGGAGGTTCATTTGCAACTATTACTTATAATACGCTTGCTGCCCCTGTTGCTTTGGAGCATATAAAAGCTGATGCAGGTATGGATATAGGCGGTGTCCTTATTGGAATGCACCTTAAAGAAGTAGCCGTACCGCTCAATCTTAAAACTAATATGATAGGTGAAGCGCATATCACCGCTGCAAGAACCCGTCCGAAATTTATCGGAGGCGAAAGGGCGCATTATAACGATGAAATGAAATAATTAAGCAGGAGGCGGACATAGTGACATACAAAGAACAATTTATCGGTCTGTATAAGAAAAACATCACAAGAGAAGGTTCTGCAAAGCTTTTGGACTGGCTTCAGTCAACTGATTTTTTTACTACGCCGGCAAGCTCTAAATATCACTGTGCCTGCGAATGCGGTCTGGTGATGCACAGTATCAGCGTATACAAAACTATGATGGAGAAGCATTTTGACGCGAAAACCGATAATGCCGAAAGCTTTGCAATATGCGGACTTCTGCATGACCTTTGCAAAATCAAGTTCTATAAGATATCAACAAAGAATGTAAAAAATGAAGTTACAGGTCAATGGGAACAGAAGCCGTATTATTCAGTAGATGATGCATTTCCCTACGGACATGGAGAAAAATCAGTCTATCTCATAGAAAGGTTTATTCGTCTGCGCCCCGATGAAGCAATTGCAATACGCTGGCATATGGGCGGTTTTGATGATTCAGCGAAAAGCAACGGTTTTGCGATCGGAAGAGCTTACTATAAATATCCATTAGCAGTAAAGCTTCATTTAGCTGATCTTGAATCGACATATATCAGAGAAAAGAATACATCCGCTGTTGACAAGTAGTATATAATTGTTTATGTATGTATCTGATTTGAATACTTTTATCCCTCACTCCTATTTCAGTTATCTGAATACCGGTGAGGGTATTTTTTGCCCAAATAGATAATAAAGTGTAGATTATAGCTTTATAATATGTTATAATTAAAAAAATATAATCTGGAGGAATTGTATATGAAATTTATTCAAACGAAATATAAGGGGAAGATATACAAATTTATGAAGAAACCGTTTTATGATAATGCTATGATGATGTTTGAGGCTCCTGTTGTAGGTGAGGATAACACCAAATACCTTGCATATTTTGATATAATAATGGAGCATGACGGTGATGAAGAGATAGACCTCATGTGTGATTGGGATAATGCAACAGGTCTGATAAAGATGATATATGATTTCAAAGGATAATAAATAGTAATGAATGGCTCTCAGAACTGAAAGGAAAGCTGGTGAAAGGCAAATGGAAAAAATAAAACAATTTTTAAAAAAAGAACTGATGCTTACAGTTTCTGTATTAGCGGCAATAATATCCTTTTTCATTACTCCTCCCTCGGCGGAATTATTTTCATATATTGACTGGAGGACCTTGGGGATACTTTTTATGATGCTTACTATTCTTGAAGGCTTTAAGCAGGAAAGTATTTTCCGTCCGCTTTTGCTTTTAGCGGGAAAACTTCATTCCATGGCTGCGCTTTCACTGTTTCTGGTCTTTTCTGTTTTCTTTTCATCTATGTTTGTTACAAATGATATCTCGCTGATAATATTTGTACCGCTAACGATAATTCTTTTCAGAGCAGGTGACAAGGAAAAGTATATTCTTCCGGTAATAACAATGGAAAATATAGCAGCGATCAGAGGCTCGCTCCTTACACCCTTCGGAAGCCCGCAGAATCTTTTTATCTTTGGCAAATCAGGAGTATCGGCTATTGAATTTGTTTTGTATATGCTGCCGATATGTCTGATATCAGGTGTGCTTCTTATCTGCTTTGTGCTTTTTTTATACAGAAAGGACATAAAGGAGCAGACGAGTATAACAGGCTCAGGTCATGCGGGAGAGTGGGATAAGAAGAAAAAGGGTGTGCGTATTGCATATCTTATTATCTTTGCAGTAGTACTTGCCACTATTGTAAGCAGAACAGGTTATTGGATGTTTGTAGCCATAGCTGTAGTAATAGCAGTATTGATTATTGATAGAAAGCTGCTGATAAAAACCGATTATGTTCTTCTGCTGACATTTTTGAGTTTCTTTATTTTTTCATCATCAGTGGCTCACAATCAGAAGATAGCGGATTTTCTCAGCGGTGCAGTATCAGGCAGCGAATACATATGGAGTATACTGTTAAGTCAGATAATTTCCAATGTACCGGCGGGTATAGTTCTTTATCCGTTTGCAGTCAATAAGGGTGCCCTTATATACGGACTTGACTCGGCAGGATTATGTACTCTTATAGGTTCTCTTGCTTCGGTAATCAACTACCGTATATATGTGAGGGAATATCCGGAAAACGGAAAGAAATTCATAAAGGTATTTACGCTTATCAGCCTGCTGTTTTTTGCCTTTGTAGCTGTTCCGGGCTATTTCATCAGCCTGAGACCTCTATAAATATTGTCAAAAAAATTATAAGTATGCTGTACATATGATACAAATGCTATAAAAATACTTTTAATTTGCAATATAATACCTCTTAATACTTTACAAATACGGAAAAAGCTGTTAAACTATAGACAAACAATGATAAAAAATTAACAATATAGGTCGGTGATTTTCTGTATGCATAAGTATGAAAATATTGCAGCTCCCGTAATAAAACGCCTCCCCAGATACTACCGCTTTTTAGGAGAATTAATGGATAACGGAATCACCCGGATATCCTCGAAAGAGCTTTCCTCAAGAATGGGACTTACAGCCTCTCAGATCAGACAGGATCTGAACTGTTTCGGAGGCTTTGGTCAGCAGGGCTATGGATATTCTGTAGAAGGTCTTTATAAAGAGATAGGACATATACTCGGTCTTGACCATAATTACAATGCTATTCTTATTGGCGCAGGTAATCTCGGAAAGGCTGTAGCAACACATATGTCATTTGAGAAGAGAGGCTTTAAGCTTATCGGAATTTTTGACAATGATCCCATGAAGGTCGGGACAGTGATCAGAAATATAAGTGTTTCCGATCTTAATGAATTAGAAAGCTTTTGTAAGGATAATCATACAGATGCGGCAATTTTCTGTGTTCCGAAGAGTGCCGTTCCCGCAATAGCTGATACTCTGTATGGTCTTGGCGTCAGAAGCTTCTGGAATTTCAGCCACTATGATCTTTCTATCAGATATAAAGATATTATAGTTGAAAATGTTCATCTGAATGACAGCCTTATGATCCTTTGCTATAAGATTTCAGACGCTAATGATGAGCCTGAAAATAATAAAAGGAAAAACAAAGATTAAGTAAGATGAAAAAAAATAATATAATAATATTCAGTACGGACGATAATTCAGGTGCGGAAAAAGCTTCTTTCGTCCGTACTTTGTTTGATTCAGTGATTTTTTGTGTATGCGCCCTCATAATCGGGATAATAACAGGCGGAGCTGATGCCGTTTTTGGTATTGTTCTGTTGAAGATAACAGATATTCGTGATTCAGCGCCGTATTATTTCATACCTTTTCTTGCTTTTGCCGGTTTAATTATCTATTTTATATATGATCGGTTCGGCAAAGAGGTTTCTCAGGGAATGTCACTTATTTTTGAAAGGGCACAGGATACTGCAAAAATTATAAAATTAAGACTTATTCCCTTCGTTACAGTAAGCACATGGCTTACTCATCTATTCGGCGGAAGCGCCGGAAGAGAGGGCGTTGCCGTACAGATAGGCGGAACGCTCGGCAGCTATGTTGCTGAAAAAATTAAAATCAAAAATAAGAATACAGCAAAAATACTTACTGTTACAGGAATGGCAGCCGGATTCGGAGGATTATTTCAGACACCCATTGCCGCCGTATTTTTTGCTACAGAAGTATTATGTGCCGGAAAGCTTGAGATGTCTGCATTTCTTCCTGCCTTGATTGCGGCATACAGCGCCTGTTATGTTTCGTCATATCTTGGGCTTGGCAAATTTACAGTCGAATTTGATATAGAATTTCATATTACAACAGAAACACTTATACCATTTTGTATAGCCGCAATATTATTCGGACTGATAGGAGGAGGCTTTGCACTTGCTCAGAAGTATGCAAAAAAATATTCCAAAAAGCTTATTACCAATCCTTATTTAAGAATAGCAGTCGGAGGTGCGGCTGTGAGTGTATTCTCATTGCTGCTTTATAACGGACGATACAGCGGTTTGGGAACAAATATTATTTCCGCTGCTTTTAATAATGAGGAGATATATTATTGGGATTTTATCCTTAAATTAGTATTCACTATAGTTACTCTGTCCGTAGGCTTTCAGGGGGGAGAAGTGACACCGCTTTTTGCGATTGGCGCATCCCTTGGGGTTATTATTGCCGAGATGACCGGAATGCCTGTATTGCTGTTTGCTGCTTTTGGCTATTGCGCCGTATTCGGCGCCGCCACAAATACGCTTCTTGCTCCTATATTTATAGGCGCTGAGGTTTTCGGATATAAGTATATTCCGTTCTTTTTTGCTGCTTGTACGATTGCTTATATGTTCAACGGGAACAACAGTATTTATTCACTTCAGAAGCGTGAAAAGGATCAGCTTAAAATAATAAGCTTTTCAAAATAAGAATAACCAGCCCTTCATATTCATACGAATTAGTATATCAGTATATGAAAATACAGCTTTCGTATAATATGGAGGGTTATTTTATGGAAAAATGGCTTATAATACTTATCTGTTTTATAATTCTTATTGTACTGATAGTCATTCACTGTATCATGGGTGTGCGTCATCCGATAAGGAGCGCATTAGTATCTCTGATTCCTGGACCTGTCGCGCTTGGTTGTGTGAATCTGTTATCGATATATACGGGTGTTTTTATTCCGCTTAGCCCGCTGACATTATCTGTTTCTTCCGTACTGGGTATTCCCGGAGTTACAAGTCTGCTTATACTTCGGCAGATATTATAGATAGTAATTGACACAGAAAAGAAAATCTGTTATAGTATAAAAGAACTGAATATTATATATTTTGCGGTACGAAAGGCTTCACGCCCGGTAGGTAATAGGGAATCCGGTCAGATTCCGGAGCAACCGTCATTACTGTGTTTGGATAATACCATCAGCCAGAATACCCCCGCAGAATATGGTAATGCAGTCTTGGACGATGAAGAAGTGCAGCCGATTATCCTGTAAGCTGTGTCGGAGTGTTTTTTCATCGAAATACAGTTTTTACAGGCTGATTAGTTGCGCTTTCTTTGTCAAAATACAGGGAAAGCATTTTTTATGGGGTAAAACAATGGATAAAATGCAGCTTGCTATCGAGCTTCTCAAAAATAAATACGAACAGCTCGGAAGGCTTCCAAAGCGTGATGATTTTGACAGCGCTGCTGTATGCTTGATAAAACAGAAGCTGGGACCATGGCCGAGAGCTTTGGAAAAGGCAGGGCTTAAAGAGTCTGCATCCATTTCTTCGGCGGAAAAGAATAAGATCAAACGTAAGAGAAACCGTAAAAACAGCAAGCTGAATAAGAAAATATCCTTACCGGATAATTCCTCAGAAGTGCCTTCCGAAAAAACGGAGGAATAAAAAATGAAAGCAAAATTATTGTCCGCAGCGCTTACAGTTTCACTATTAATGTCAGTATGTCCTGTTTGTGCATCAGCTGCCGATGAAAAGGGCAAGGTCAGGATCCTTGTAGAAAACAATACCTTTTCTGTAAATGACGGAGCCGCATGGGAGGGCGTACTTGTTGATGAATGGGTAGATCTTGATCCTGGTGTTTCAGCCGCAGATATTCTTAATAACACATTGTCTGTTCATGGCTATACTCAGACAGGCGCAGCCGACAACTGGATAACGGATATCAACGGTTTATCCTATGGAACGGATGCAGCAGGAATGGGCGGCTGGATGGTCGGTCTTGATGACTGGTACGGAAACGGAGGAATTACCACTTTATCACTTGAAGACGGTGATGAGCTTATGCTGTCTTATTCACTCTCATGGGGCAGTGATATAGGATATGATTTTTCATCAGTTTCCACAAAGCTTGCTTCACTTGTATCTGATAATGGCGTACTCGAACCTGAGTTTTCTCCGGAAGTAACCGAGTATACACTTAAGCTTGATGAAAATGACGGAAATATCAATATTCTTCCTATCGCGCAGAATAAGGGATTCCGTTATAAGATATATAAAAATGAATATACTCCTGATACAGACAATACCGATTTCAAAAGAACAGAAGCTATTGATGTAAATGACGGAGATGTAATTTATATCGGAGTAGGTCATAAGGAATGGCATTCATTCTATACCGAAGGTGCCTCCGAAACTGTATATAAGATCACCGTCAATGAAGAAAATGATACTCAGAAGCAGGATAATGAACCTGATAAGCAGGAAGAAAAGGATGAGCCTGTTGATACGGTAAAGGTCGATTTTGAGACCATATTCAAGGAAACCTCAGATACAATGAAAAAATCTGCTTCTCTTACCGAAGCAGGCAGCGAATGGCAGATACTTGGTCTTGCAAGAAGCTCACAGCTTTCGGAAGAAGATGCAGAAGCATATCTTAAAAATCTTTCCGAATATCTTGAAAAAACAAATCTTAATAAGGCAACAGACTGTGCAAAATATGCTCTTGTAAAAGCTGCATTGGGAGAAGAGTATTCCGAGCTAATGGTTCCGCTTGCTGATTTTGATTTTTCCGTAAAGCAGGGAATCAACGGCGCTTTGTATTCGCTCCTTGCAATTGATGCAAATAACAGTGAATTTGAAAAAGCAGAAGCAGAGGCAGTTCAGAATTCACGTCAGGCGCTTATTGATTATATAATCGGTCAGCAGCAGGAAAACGGCGGCTGGGCATTTTTCGGAGACGCATATGAACCTGATATGACAGGAATGGTCATTCAGGCACTTGCACCTTATTATAAGAAAAATGATGCCGTTACAAATTCAGTAGATAAGGCTCTGGAACTTCTTTCTTCAACAATGAATGATGACGGTACATTTACATCCTACGGCGCACCCAACAGCGAGAGCAGTTCACAGGTCATAATTGCTCTTACATCTCTTGGAATTGATATAAATAAGGATGAGCGCTTTATAAAAGAAAAAGGTAATCTTTTGTCAGGCTTATCACTTTATTACAAAAACGGCGAGGGACTTTTTTCTCACAGCATTAATGAGGATGCCAATGCACTTTCCACATTACAGGCATTTTCAGCTTTGAGCTCCTATTATCGTTTCATAAACGGTCAGACCGCATATTATGATATGACAGATGTTAAAGCTGTAGAAAAAGAGCAAGATTCTGAAAATGTAAAAAAAGAAGAAGAGATTATACAAAAAGATGAAGAAACTGAAAAGAATATTAGTACCGCTTCAGGTAATGAAGATAAAGCAAAAAATGATAATGCAGAACCGAATGGAGTAAGAACCTTCCCGACAGGAGACAGCTCAGCAGCTTTAATAATCATGCTTGCGCTTTCTCTTGGCGCATCAGTTCTTATTCTTAAAGGTACAAAAAGGAAAAACAGCAGATAAATATTTTCGGACAGGACAGAGCAAATGAAAGAAATAATCAAAGCCAATAAGGGAAAAATAGCCTTTGGTGCAGTGGCAATTATTGTATTAGTTATTGCTTTTATTATGGGAGGCAAAACAGGGACTTCTGATATTGCAGTTGAAGCTTCACATAAAGAATCATCAGAAACAGTAAGCGTTTCGTCAGAAATAAGCCGTAAGGAAAGCAGTATTTTTCATTCCGAGGTTGAGAGTAATGAAACTGCATCAGATGTTTCCAATAAGGAAGAATCCTTGCTGTCTCATAATCAAAACAGTCCTGATAAAGAAAAAATCTCAGAGCCTGAACAAAAAAGCTTACCTGTAAAAGAAGAGGCTTCTGTAGCCTCTGAGGCTCAGGAATCATCATCACAAGAAAAATCAGAGGTTGTTGTTTCTTCTGAAAGCATAGAGTTATCGGAAGAAAGTATTTTCGTAAGCTCAGAGGAAGAAAGTATCACTGTTGAATCCTCAATACAAAACGAAGAATCTGAAATCAATGAAAGTAAGTGTGGCTTGGTTATAGACTGCTCAACAGCATTAAAGAATGAAGGGCTGTCTGATAAAAAACGCCGCTTACAGCCTGAAAACGGAATTATTTTTTCAGATTCATCAGTCGGCTTCAAAGAAGGTGCGTCTGTATTCGATGTGCTGAAAGAGGTTTGTGAGAGGGAAAACATCCGAATGGAGTTTTCCCTTATCCCTCTCACGGGAGGCGCTTACATAGAAGGAATAAATAATCTTTATGAATTTGACTGCGGTAATTTATCCGGTTGGATGTATAGTGTCAACGGAGAATTTCCTAACTGCGGCTGCTCAGATTACAAGGTATCAGAGGGAGATTCTATCAAGGTAGTTTATAGCTGTAATTTAGGTGAAGACGTAGGAAATATTTTCAGAGGTTAATTATGCACACAAGCTTTAAGGATTTTAATCCGATAACACAAGCACTGTTCTTTTTATCGGTGCTGATAATAACAATGTTCAATATGCATCCGATACTTCTTGTAATATCCCTTGCAGCTTCGGCTGTATACACCGGATATACAGGAGGTATCGGTGCTTTAGCTGCGTCAATTAAGCTCATGGCTGTAACGTCTATCATGATAATAATAATAAATCCTCTCATAAGCCATGAGGGGATAACTGTTTTGACGAGGCTTCCGGACGGAAACGAGCTTACGCTTGAGTCTGTTATTTTTGCATCGGCGGCGGCATTGATGATGTCATGTACAGTTGAATGGTTTTATTGTGTAAACAGAATATTCACCTCCGACAGAATAATATATCTTTTCGGAAGGATAACACCCAAGCTTGCCTTGATGATTTCAATGACGCTTAATTTCATTTCCAAATTCAGGGTACATTTTGCAGAAATACGCTCTGCCCGTTATGCAATAGAAAAAAACGATTCATCATTTAGAATAGCATCTAAAATGAATAATTCCGTAAAAATTATTTCATCAATGCTTCAATGGTCCGCTGAAAATGCTGTAGATACGGCTGATTCAATGAAAAGCAGAGGGTATGGTATTAAAAAGCGAACCTCATATACAAGAATGAAAATAACCTGTGCCGATGTCATATATATTTTACTTATTGCTGCTGCGGATTCAATTTTGGCATGGCTGATAATGTCGGGAGCATTAGGCAGCAGCTATTATCCGTATTTTGAGATAGAATACAATGGAATACAGACTGTTTCAGGCTATATTATATATGGTCTGTTATGTATGATGCCCATTATAACGGACGTAAAGGGGGAGCTTAAATGGCGCTGTTTGATATCAAAGGTCTGAGTTTTACATATCCCGAGCATGATTTTCCTGCTATAAGGGATATTGACTTTACGATAAATGAGGGCGAATTTGTTACTGTATGCGGTTTGTCAGGCAGCGGAAAAAGCACCTTTCTTCGTAATCTGAAAACATCTCTCGCTCCTTATGGTAAAACAAAGGGTGATATTTTTTATAAAAATAAGCTGCTTTCTTCTGTAAGCGAAGAAAAACAGGCAAGAGAAATAGGCTTTGTGCTTCAATCCCCCGATAATCAGACTGTGACCGATAAGGTATGGCAGGAGTTAGCCTTCGGACTTGAGAATCTTGGGATAGACTCAAACGAGATAAAGAGGAGAATTGCCGGAATCACTGCCTGTTTTGATATGTATAATTGGCTTGATATGCGATTGTGTCAGCTTTCAGGGGGACAGAAGCAGCTATTGAATTTAGCATCGGTTCTGCTGCTTCATCCGGAAATACTGATATTGGATGAACCTGTATCCGGGCTTGATTCAATTGCTGCTGAAAAATTTATGGAATTGCTGATAAAGATAAACCGTGAATTTGGTACGGCTATCATTCTTTGTGAGCATACTCTTGAATACTCATTTTCGGTAAACGGCAGGATAATAGTAATGGATAATGGTAGAATTATTTCAGATTCTTGTCCTGAGACTGCCGCTGCATTTTTATGGGAAAATAAGCATCCTATGTTTTCTTCTTTACCTGCAGCAGCGAGGGTACATTTTTATGCGAATGGAAGCAGCAAAGATGTTCCGATGAATATTTCATCAGGCAGAATTGAATTGAAAAGGCTTACGGAGGATAGAAAGCTGCTCATTAATGACAGAACAAAATTTGAAAATAAGAATGAAGTACCTGCCGTTTCGATAAATAATGCTTATTATCGTTATGAAAGGCACGGTTCCGATATTTTTAAAGGGCTTTCAATGAAAGCATATTATGGTGAGATAACCTCCGTACTTGGAGCAAACGGAACGGGAAAAACAACATTATTAAAAAATATTTTAGGCATTACAAAGCCTTACAGCGGGAGCATCAAAATAAATGGCAGGGGAAATAAAGCGCCTGTTACAGCATATTTACCTCAGGATCCGCGTTCTCTATTTGTTGCGGATACCTTGGAAAAGGAAATGACCGAGATCACGGGTGATGTCAATGCAATAAATGATGTTCTTAATTTGTTTGGTTTGATCCACTTAAAAAAACGCCATCCATACGATCTTTCAGGCGGAGAACAGCATAAATCCGCTCTTGCAAAGCTTTTACTTATGTGTCCGGATATTCTTCTGCTTGATGAACCTGTTAATGGAGTTGATGCCGAGTCAAAAAAAGAGATAGGCAGTATTCTTAAAGCATTAAGCCGTGAAGGTATCTGTATTATTCTGATAAGCCATGATATGGATTTTTGTGCCGAGTATTCTGATAAATGCACACAGCTTTTTGACGGAGAGCTTTTTCCCGGTGTTATGTCATATGAGTTTTTTATTGACAATATATTCTTTACTACCTCTGCACGAAGACTTGCCCGAGGAATAATAAATGATGCCGTAACAGAAAATGATATCATAAGCTCACTTGGAATAAGCAGAAAGAATACTGACAATTCAGATAAGGACGGATATATAAAAAAGCTGTATTCGTCAAAGAAAAGTTCATCACCCGTCAAGAAAAAAACAGAGATCAGATCTGTGATAACCTTGATTTCTTCTGCACTGTTTCTGATATCCTCTCTTCTTTTTCCGATATTTCTCGGTATCGGGATCAATGATGACAGTAATTATATTTTTGCTGCTTTAACGGGTATTTTAGCTGTAAGCTCATTTGCTGCAGGAGTGTTCATTGAGAGAAAACAGGAACAGATAGAGCTGCATAAAATAAAGGGGCAGGGAAAGGGCATATTGATTTCTGTTATTCTTTTGGTATTTGTTATCCCTATAACAATATATATCGGTTCAGCATATTTCAATGATTCAAAGTATCTTTTTATTTCGCTTCTGATAATGCTTGAGTGCATGATACCATTCATAATGATTTTTGAAAAGCAAAAGATGCGTACAAGGGAAACGGTTCTTATTTGTGTAATGTGTGCATTATGCGTATGTGCGCGGGCAGCCTTTTATATGCTGCCGCAGTTCAAGCCGATGACAGCAATGATAATTCTGACGGGAGCAGCGCTTGGTTCCGAGTCGGGTTTTATTGTAGGGGCTGGAACAATGCTTATATCGAATATGATGTTCGGGCAAGGCCCATGGACTCCATGGCAGATGTTTACGATGGGACTCATAGGCTTTATTTCAGGGTGTTTTTTTGGAATAAAACCTCTCAGAAAAACAAAACACTCATTTTGTATTTTTGGTTTTCTTGTTACACTCATAATTTACGGCGGGATAATGGATCCTGCCGCGCT
>CACXDV010000132.1 GCA_902766585.1 uncultured Ruminococcus sp. | reverse complement strand
TATATCAAGCTCGATCTACTGGGGCAGCGGAGATATCAGCAAGCTTTCCTACCACGAGGGAACTGTGCCGGTCAATAAGGATGAGGTCGCCCTGAGCTGGTCAGCCGCCAACAGTCTCGGGATAATGCTCGGTGACGAGGTGGAGCTGTCTATTCCTACATATTCATCCGAAGAACAAACATATATCGAGAAGAAGGCAAAATTCCGCGTGACCGCCTTTATCAATGCTATTGATATGGGAGTACCGATCGCGGTGATCTCTCCTCAGTTCAATAACCCATCAAGAGGAAAAATATATATGGCTCTGATAATTGATTCCGATGACAAGGATATGGTTCTTGAACAGCTCAGACAGCATTTCGGATACGATACTGTCCTCAGCGGAATGGAATATACAAGGAATATGCTTATCGATTACAGCAATATCTTCGACTTGCTTGAATATGCCGTCGGCTCGGCGATAATATTCATACTTATTCTTATGACCTACCTCTATTCAAGCGTTTTCATCGCGGAGGAATCATCGGAGATCGCTCTGCTCAAAAGCATAGGCTTCAGCGAAGGCTCCATAAAGGCGGCACATCTTTTCAGAATACTTATCCTTTCATTAGTATCGGTAATACTCGGAGAAATACTTCTCAGGACTCTCGGACAGCTTATAATCCAGAGTATAATGGAAAGTCTTGGCATAACAGGCTTCGGACTGCTTCCGGAATTCCTGATGAGCTTTATCGCTGTACCTGTTATTATTATAGGAGCGGTACTGATAGCACAGTGGCTCTGTCTGAAAAAAGTAAACCGCATAGATATTAAGTGTATCAAGGACGAATAAGGGGGAGAGCATAATGAGCAAAATAATAAATGTCAGTCAGCTTTGCAAATCCTATCATATGAAGGGATATAATAATGAAGTCCTCAAAAATATAGATTTCTCCATGGAGGACGGAGAATTTGCCGCAGTAATGGGGCCGAGCGGAAGCGGCAAATCAACTCTTCTTTATTCGGTCAGCGGCATGGATGAAATAGATTCAGGCAGCGTTACTTTTGCCGGAAAAGAAATAAGCTCCCTCAAGAAAAAGGAACTTTCAAAAATACGTCTGACAGAAATGGGATTTATTTTTCAGCAGATGTATATGCTGAAAAAGCTGTGTATATTTGACAATATTGTCCTTCCGGGATATCAGGCAGGAAAGGACAGAAATGCCGTGAACGAACGCGCACTTGAACTTATGAGAAGGCTCGGCATCGAGGATACGGCTTCACGCGAAATAAACGAGGTTTCCGGCGGACAGCTCCAGCGTGCCTGTATATGCCGTGCGCTCATCAACGAGCCGGAGATGTTATTTGCAGATGAGCCTACCGGTGCGCTTAATTCAAAATCTGCCGGAGAGGTAATGAAGGAGCTTATCAATATCAACCGCAGCGGCACCGGGATCCTTATGGTAACGCATAGCGTAAAAATAGCCGCACAATGCGACAGGGTGATATATCTTGTGGACGGAACTATACACGGAGATGTTTTTCTTGATAAGCTTGAAAAGGACGAGGATATCCCGCTGAGGGATCAGTGGCTCAATAACTGGCTTATGAGTCAGGGCTGGTAAGGAGTGCTGTATCATGAAAAAAATAATTAAAGCAGCTGCTGTACTGCTTAGCTGCGGGTTATGTATGCTGAGCGGCTGCAGCACACCTTCATATGACGGATATCAGGCTCCGGCAGCTTCACCGAGTCAGCTCAAGCCCATTACAAACGGCGGCTACCGCATAGAAAGAAGCTATGACAATGTCGAACCGACAAAGGAGAAAACCATTAAGGCTGTCACCTCCTCTGACGGAATGTGCAGTATCATAAAAAAGGCAAGCTATTATGAGGTTACTCTTGATTACGAAAATGGCAGCCACAAAACCAACGGTGCAGCATATGCCGAGACAATACTTAAAATATATCCGGATTATCCGAAAAAAATTGACGGATATATTTTTGAGATGATAGAAAAGCTCATCCCGGAAAATGACAAGGACAAAAAGAAAAAATATGATCTTCTCAATACAGGACTGTACGCACTGAAGGATTCTCTTGACGATGATTACCGCGAGGAACTTGAAGCATATGCAGAAAAGATCAGCGGCGGTGTCCGTGGAATAGCGAAGGACGGAAAGCTTTCGTATGAAGAAGCGATAATGATGAATATGGTTCCGGATCTTCTGCGCGGAACAGCGTGCAGTGCTATTACTGCAAACGGCAAAAAAACGGAAACTGCTCACCGGCTCGCGGCAAGGCTCCTTGAATGGGATCCCGGCAGCAAAAAACAGCTCAGTGAATTTCATTGTCTTGTGCATTTCAAAAACGGGGAGCGTTCCTTCACCTCAGTAAGTCTTTTGGGAATGTTTGATATTCTGACGGCGGTAAACGATGACGGAGTAATGCTTGCTGAACTTGATGTCGGCAGCAAGCATAATACAGCCTTCACGGTCGAGGGAAAGACCTGTTTCAGTTATGATATACGGAGGGCTGCCGAAAACTGCACTACTGCCAAAGAAGCTGCGGATTATTACGCCGGAAGGACTAATCTTTATACATATAATGTCAATTTATATGTAACGGATGACAAGGACGCTTTTGCAGTTGAAGCTGTAGTAGGAGACAAGGACGGAAAAACAGTCATCCGCGATGCAAACACAGCTCTTCACGACAAACTGACCTGGAGCGACAAGGATATTTTCTGTATAGTAAACAGCTTTGTGACAAAGGGTAATTCCGACAAGATAACAGAGGAACCCTCAAATATAGTCCGCTGGAGAAAATACGAACAGCTCTTTACCACAGAAAAGGAAAAATTATCCCTGAATCATTTCAAGGAATTATTGACGAGCGAAAAGATCATCGACAGTCCGCTGATTAATTTCAGAAGTCCAAACCTTATTCATATGGTCGTAGTGGATTTTGATACACACAGGATGCAGGCCGTTTTCTGTGGAAAGAAACTGACCGATGATCCCGTATGGATCGATCTCGGCAAGGTATACTGAATCTTATCAGATGCGCTGAGTGCCAGCGCTGATCAATTCGCGGGGATTGCTCCATTGCGTTTTGCTCATAATACAAATCTAAGCTTTATTTGCCGCGGTTGTCAGTCATTGACAATCGCGGCTTTTATATTTTGAGCACTCAGAAGCTGACAGCGGAGATACCCAGCCGTTAGTAGTAGGATCGTAGTAACAGATCTCATCAATAGTATTCCGGATAAGGTAACAGAAAACGACAAAGAAACAATTGAAAATGCAAGAAAAGCATACAATACGCTTACAGATGCACAGAAAAAACTTGTTGACGCTGAAACTCTTGCAAAGCTTGAAGCAGCAGAAGATGCACTTTTACCGGAGCTTGAAAATCCTTCATACGTTGAAACCAATAATACTGCTATTAACAGCGAAGTAAAACTCTACGGCGCTGCTGTGGGAGGAAAGCCGGGCTATACCTATTCATTTATGTACAAAGCACCCGGTTCATCAAAATGTAAGGTACTCGGCACAAAATTCGGATATTCAGACCAGGAAACACTTGTTACCGAAAAGAGCGGTACATATACAGTTCTTATCAATGTTATGGACAGCAAGGGCAATAAGGTATCCAAGCAGTTTAATATTAGTGTTGACGGCACCGGTGTTGTAAACAAATCCTCTGTAAGCAAAACTGACGTACTTTGCGGTGAGAAGGTGATCATAACAGGCGCGGCTGAAGAAGGAAATGAGCCGTACTTCTACACCTATCAGATCAAGAAGCCCGGAAAAACCTCATGGACTACCATCGGCGAAAAGAATACGACTGATACAAAAAAGGAATTTACAGCAAAGCTCAGCGGTGAATACGAAGTGCGCGTTCTCGTTAAAGACAGTTCAGATTATGTAAAACTCTTTAAAACAACAGTCAATTCAACCGGAACACTTCTTGTTAACAAATCAACAACAAGCACAACAGATGTACTTTGCGGTGATTCAGTAACTCTTTCAGATTGGTTATATTCCAAAAAATAAAAATGCAGAGGAAAGAATTATCCTTCCTCTGCTGTTTTTTTATGAAACTGTTACTTTAAAAGTCTTGACCGTCACATAGTCGCTTGCGTCCTGAATATAAACTCTTGCCTGATATGTACCGGTTGTTTCGATATTGAATGAAACAGATTTATAAGTAGCGCCTCTCTTACCTATGGTTTTCCATGAAGTCGAACCGGGCTTTTTGTATTCATAAGTGAAACGATATGGAGCTGTGCCGCCGTCCGGAACTGCTGCAAGTGTTACCTTGTCGCCGACCTTTGCTTTTGTTGCGCTTATAGTTGAATTATTTGTAAGAAGGGTACCTGTTGAATTAACTATTGCAGTAAAGGATTTAACAGTACCCGCACCGTCCTTAACAAGTACTCTTACCTCATAAGCACCGCTGAGTTTTGCGGTGAATACCTTTGATGTATCAATACCATACTTATCACCGAGGGTAGTCCATGAGGTCTTGCCCGGTTTCTTGATCTGATAGGTATAGAGGTATGTCCCCTCTCCCCCTTCTGCCGCGCCTGTAATTGTTATTTTTGTTCCGCACGGTACATCAGTTCCGCTTACAGATGACTTGTTTGCAAGC
>CACXDV010000131.1 GCA_902766585.1 uncultured Ruminococcus sp. | reverse complement strand
GAGGAAATGATAAATGAATCCAATCGAAAAGCCGAGGTCTATATTATCGAGACTGATAATATAGCTGAATGTTCGAGAGGTGACAGGCTTATTATCCCTGAAATAACAAAAAACCTTGTTGCTTCGGAGATACATTTCATTCTTGGCAGCAAGGGAGAAAAAACAATAATTTGTGCAGAGGGTGAAAAGTGATGTGGATATCAAAGAAATTATTAAGGATAAAGGAACAGCCTGATGCGGTAACGGGTATGGTCAAGGGAAGCGCAAATGTAAGACTTTCTACCGCGAGTGTTGACGGAAGCGGAGCCTGTTCAATGGTATCCGTTCCGGGTATTGTGAGTATCCCGACAGACGGCGATCAGGTCGTGGTATTGCAGACGGCAGACGGTGCAGTTTGTCTCGGTGTCAGACTGCCTTATTATGACGGGACTGTCGAGCCGGGGGAGATATTTTTGAGTTCATCGGGAGGAGCGAGCATAAAGCTTGCTAATGACGGAAAGGTTTATATAAACGGTCAGGAGGTTACAAATGGATCTTAAGCTTAATGGAAACGGGGATATTGATACCTCTGCTGATGTTCCATGTATGATAGGAGGAAATGAGGAGCTTTTTCAAAGAGCGTTTATTGCCCTGAAAATGAAAAAGGGCAGCTTCCTGTATAATACTTCACTCGGAAGCGAGTTTTCTGCGGAGGATGATGCTGATACTCTTGAAGCAAAGGCAAGGGCAGCGCTGGCGCATATACCGGAGGCAGAGGTCGTTCAGATAAGCCGCACAGGTGATATTCTCACGGTTACGGTGGAAATAAACGGACAAAGGGAGGAATTATATGGCATACAGCTACAATGAGATACTTGAAAGAATGGAGGATAAATATTATCAGCTCAGCGGATACAGGGCGGATGAATGCGGAGATATAGGTATTCGTCTAAGGGTGCTTGCAGGGGAAATCTTTTCAATGGGTACTCAGATGGACTGGCTCAGAAAACAGATATTTTTTTCAACTGCCTCAGGTGAAATGCTTGATCTTCATGCTGCCGCGAGGGGACTTTCAAGGTACAAGGGAAAAAAGGCAAAGGGTACTGTCATTATCAGGACAGAGATGCCCGCGGAATATGATATCAGCATACCTGCTGCAACGATATTTACAAATAAAGACGGCAGCCTTCATTATCTCAGTGTTGAGGACTGCACTATACATCAGGGAACAATGTTTGTATATGTGACTGTAGAAGCGGAGGATTCCGGAACTGTATATAATCTGCCATCAAGAAGCATTTGTGCTGTGCTTACATATTTATCTGAGGGTATAACGGTAGATAACTCAGGCTCGATAACAGGCGGTACAAATGATGAGGATGATGAAGCTCTCAGAAGAAGGATAGAGCAAAGCTACAGGGAAATATCAGACGGCGCTAATGCTGCATTTTACCGCAAGCTTGCGGAAAGCGTCGAGGGTGTGCAGTCCGCCAACGTAGTTGAACAGACAGGACAGCAAAATGTCATTAAGGTCTATGTTGCCGGAAGGGGTGCTGTCTGTCCGAGCGATACGATACTTGCCGTACAGACTGTTTTAAATCAGAAGCGCTGCGCGGGAATAACGGTTCAGGCTGTGGGAGCTTCGGCATTGGCAGTGAATGTCAGCGTGAATATCAGCGTAAAAGACGGCTATAAGGCTGCTGATGTAAAAATCAGTGCTGAGGAGAGTATAAGACAGTATTTTTATTCTCTGCGTGTCGGACAGTCTGTCCTTACGGCAGAATTGGGCAGAGCTGTTATCAATACTCCGGGCGTACTGAACTATTCATTCAATAATTTTACTGATGTTATCGTACCAAATAACATTCTCAGGATCGCCGGAACGATAACTGTCGGTGATATGTAGGGGGAGGATCTATGAGTGAATTTGATATCATAAGCCAGAGGCTTTCTGAAACGGGAGTTTATGACTGCCGTAATGGGACTCTTATCTATGCCGAGCTTATGGCATATGCCGAGGGACTTGATCTGATATTTGACGAGCTTGAAGAGCTTTCGAGGGAGGCGTTTCCCTTATCTGCCGAGGGTGAGGGACTGATATTTTTTGGAAGGCTTTTTGGTGTTCCGCTTTTTACTACAAGTATTTCGGCAAGAAAAAAGAGTATAAGAACACTTCTTTCGTTTACCGACAAAACGATCACCCCGACAGATATGTTAAAGCTGCCCGATGTTTACGGACTGCATGGCAGTGTTGGAGATAATGCGGGATATATCGTATTCAATATACAAGAAACTCTTACTCAGAATGAAAAAACAGAGGTCGCAGCGGATATGAACCGCTTTGCCCCTGCTTTTACGGAAATTTCAATAGCATGAAAAAACGGCTGCCTGCTTTCGCAGACAGCCGTATTTCATTTGGTTTTAAAAGCCCTTATGTAAGGAATCAGTCCTTAACAGAAGCCTTCTTTGTCATAACAACAGCAGTGCCAAGTGAAGCAAGAACTACAGCTACGAGAGCGATAGCAGATGTTGTGTCACCTGTAGCAGGAGTTGTTTCTGTTGCTGTGTTTGCTGCAGGAGCGGGAGTCTCAGCAGGAGTCTCAGCGGGTGTCTCAGCAGGAGTCTCAGCAGCAGGAGCATCAGCCTCTATCTTCTGGAAATCCTTGTAACCAGCCCAAAGGAACTCGAGCTGTACATCGTCCTCAGCTACGCCTGAATCCGCATCGGGATCATAGTCAGCAACTGCATCGGGGTTGTTCTTGTTTGTGTCAAGGAATACTGTGAACTTGATGTGATCGCCTTCCTTAACGTCCTCTTTGATAGCGAGGTTGCACTGTGAGTCGAATACACGACCGTGCTCAGGCTCATAGTTGGCCCAGTTTGTAGCCCAGTCATTGTCAAGACGAACCTTGAACTGGATGTGCTGCTCACCTGTGGGCTTGTCATCCTTTTTCCAGTCTGTGATCCAGTCAGCCTTTACGGACTCGAGCTCAACAACAGCCTCGTATACGCCGTCGCCGTCAGCATCTGTCATGGGGATATCGCTTCCAACAGCCCAGTCTGTGAAGCATCCGGAAACACCAACATTGGTGCTGGGAAGTGCAACAGCAGCAGAAGCTGAGATAGCAGCGGTAGCAGCTACAGAAGCTACGAGTGCGGAGCAGATAGCAACCTTAAGAATCTTTGAATTTCTCATTGTAGTAAATCCTCCTAAAAATATTATATTCGGAAGCCATTAAATAAGCTTCTTTATGCTGATTATACTATGTTTTACTGTAAAAATCAAGACGTATTTTTTATAAAAATATGGATTTATAGCCTTTAATTAGTACAAAGAGAACAAATACAGAGAAAAAATTATACAAATCAGAGATATATTTCTGAATAAGAAAAAATCCTCTCTGTTTTGCATAAAAATGAAATATCAAATTTGATAATTATTTTTGATAAAAATTGCAATTATGATACAATAATATAAATAAAATTACAGCTGTGTAATAAAATTTAAGAAAAATATGATATAGCCGTCTCATAAAAGAGATAAAACTGCCCTGTATATTTATTCACAGACAGGTGAATAATAATATTGCTGAAAAGCAAGGAGGTATTTTTTATGGAAAAACCCAATTACAGCATTGAATGTACAGTAAATGAATGTCGTTATCACTGCGGAAGCTGTGACCACTGTACGCTTGATAAGGTAAGCATCGGATCGCATGAGGCGCATCCCGAAGATCCGCAGTGTGTGGACTGTAAGTCCTTTAAATGTGCAAAAAACTGAACCGTTTCTGAGACGGGCGCTTCTGTCAGAAAAGTCCCTTTATCAGACCGATAAGAAGGTCGGACAGAAATGCGACACCGACAAGCACACCTAAAAACACTATCATAGAAACTATTCTTATAACGGCCGCCTTGCGGGGGGAAAGCTCAGGCTCCTGCTCGGCGGTCTTTTTTGCTTTCCGGAGCTTTTCTTCATCGTCCTCGGAAAAGTCAAGAATATCCTCTTCCTTCCATGCGCCGATCCCTGCGAGTATATCACGGGCATCTGCATATGAGCTGAGGGGAACAAATATATCACAGTTTTCCGGCGCGGCGGTATTCAGTATCTGTATTCCGGCATCATGGACTGATTCATGGTAGGAATAAGGTATTTCGGCACTGTCAATTGCAGAACGTATCCTTTCAAATTCAAAGCCGTTTGCAGTTATAAGATAAACGGGGGAATAGTGCGAGGGATCTGATATCAGCCTTCGCCCGCAGCTCTTGCAATTGGCAAGCGAATCGTCTGCAAAAAGCCTTTTGCATTTTCCGCAGTATTTCATATTTATTGATTCCTTTCGGGAGTTTTTTCATATTCTACATTATATATGTACAGCATATCGAAAGTCAATTACTATTTTGCATTATTATACAGATAGTAATATTTTTTT